>JANPNU010000285.1:0-2057 GCA_031427615.1 Burkholderiales bacterium | reverse complement strand
AATGTCATACCGGCAGAGGCGGAAATGATCAACGCACGCGCGCCGCGCGTGAGTTTGCCTTGTGTGATTGCATCAGAAATGGAAAGTGGCGCTGATGCCGAGACGCAATTGCCGTAGCGGGCGTAAATGTCATATTGCTTGCTGTCGATCCCTGCGGATTTGCAAAATTGCGTCCAATCAGCACGCGACGATGCGTGCGTGAGCAAGATATCGAAGTCCGTCAGCCTGACTTTTGCAGTATTGAACATCTCAGCCACTTCGGACCATGCATGATCGAACATCTGCTTGCCAAACGAAGTGAACTTCCCCGCACCGCTTAGCGCGATACGTTCAGAAGGAATGGCATATTTGCCATACCAATCAGGAGTGATCGTGCAAAGGTCACAAAGGTCGTTACGCGTCCGGTTCTCGAAACGCCAATCATCACCACCCGCCGAAAACACCGTGACGGTCGCGGCCTCGCCGAGCGTCAGACCGGGAAACGTATGCGCTACTTGACCGGCATTTTTCAACGCAAACAATGCCGGATAAATCGCATCCGAAGAGGAAATCATGAACTCGCTTGCGACCACCATAATGTTTCTGTAACGGCTTGACGCGATCAAGGCTTGTGCCACCATCGCCGACTTCATCCAGCCATCGCAGCCGGATTTGATGTCGAAGCATTCCACACGGCCAAGGCCGATTTCCTGAGCGATCAGGTTGGCATTTGATGGCTCGATCAATTCGGTGTGGATGCTGCAATAGATCAAAAGATCAATGTCGGCTGGATTCACCGCAGCCAACGCCTGTCCGCAAGCTTTCTTGATCAGGCCGCGCGGTGATTCACCATCTGCCAGCCAGTACCGGGTGCGCGCGCCGGTCATGTGCAACAGGCTTTTGATGGCGCGCACCTGTTGGGTCAAATCGCCATCGAATTGAACGCTGTGCCGGCGGATCAGTGCCGCGATGTCCTCATTGGTGACAAGCCGCGACGGCAAGGCGTGTCCGATGTATTCAATTCGCATCCCTCCTCCCGGTCTTGTTGTTCTCTACCAGCACACGCCGACACTTTGGCGCAGCAGCCGGTCAGCCTTGCTTTTCAGGAGTTTTGTTTTATACGTGAAGCAAACTCCGTAGAAGCAAATTATACATATAGGCATTCTGCGCGGATGCCGCCGCCGCTCAAGCAACCCAAGCCTCTCAAGCGCAACGCAAGCTTGCGCGAGGTTGTGGCGTTCAACATCCGCACGCACCGGGTGGACATGGCGCTGTCGCAGGAGGATTTGGCGCTCTCGGCGGAACTGGATCGCACCTACGTGAGCGCGGTCGAACGCGGGCGCTGGAATATTTCGCTCTCGAACATCGAGCGTCTGGCAGAGGTGCTTGAAGTCGAACCGTGGAAGCTGTTGAAGCCGCCCGCTTCTTAGTGAAATCGCAAGCAGACGAGTGTCGTATATAACATCACCGGCGATATGATATTATTTCACGGTGAGACTCGTATTTGATACCGATGTCATCGTCGCCGCCATGCGCAATCCGACCGGCGCATCGGCGGCATTGTGGTTGGCGGTGTTGGACGCGCGCGTGACGCCATGTGCCAATGTGGCGTTGATGATCGAGTACGAAGCAATCTGCACGCGCGCTCAGCACCGGCTTGCGGCGGGGCTGAACGTGCGGGAGGTGGGCGTGTTTCTGGATGCGATTGCCGCGCTGATTGACCCGGTTGAATCGCATTTTCTGTGGCGGCCGCAATTGCGCGATGCGAGTGATGAGATGGTGCTTGAGGCGGCAGTGAATGGCCGTGCTCAAGCCATCGTTAGGTTCAACCGGCGCGATTTTGGGAATGCGCCAGCGAAATTTGGCATTGATGTTTTGTTGCCGCGCGAAGCGCTGGCTCTGGTGAAAGGTGAATCATGAGTGAGACTGCAACCTACCCGCTGCGCCTGCCGCGTTCGATCAAGGCCGCCGTTGAGAAACTGGCCCTGAGCGAAGGCATCAGCATGAATCAGTTTGTCGCTACCGCCGTAGCGGAAAAGCTTGCCGTGCTTAACACGGCGGCCTACTTTTCCGAGCGC
>JANPNU010000284.1:0-2506 GCA_031427615.1 Burkholderiales bacterium | reverse complement strand
GTCACTGTCGCAAGATTGGGTCCAATTCTCATATTGGAGATCCGGAATCGTTACGCTTGTGGCGGCAAGTTCGACTCTTGGCATTTGCTTTTTTCTGGCAAAAACCCTTGAGAATTCCGAATACTTCAAAGGCATACTGATGGTGGCCACGTTAAAGGCACCGCGCTCATATTGAAGTCTGCATTTTGGCCGTAATGATTGGCAACGGTACAATGAGCGTGAAGTGATGAATTTTGGATGGCATCCTGTGTCGACGATTTCATGCCCCCTCGCCCTCGTAACGGGCCGCTTAAATTCCCAGACTTTGCAGGCAATTAAGCGTCTGCCCACTCGGAACACGTGTCAACGAAAAAATGTTTAACGGAAAATCCATTCTAATCACCGGTGGTACTGGGTCGTTCGGCAAGAAATTTGTAGCCAAACTTCTTGCGGACTATTCCCCAAAGAAAATTGCGATTTATTCTCGCGATGAATTGAAGCAGTTCGAAATGCAGCAAGAGTTTAATACGCCATCAATGCGATATTTCATTGGGGATGTGCGTGATCCAGCCAGACTGGCGCAGGCAATGCAAGGCATGGATTACGTTGTGCATGCCGCGGCACTAAAGCAGGTGCCGGCTGCTGAGTACAACCCAATGGAGTGCATAAAAACAAATATTCATGGCGCTGAACATGTCATTAGTGCGGCCTTGGCATGCAATGTTGACAAGGTGATAGCGCTTTCTACCGACAAGGCAGCAAATCCCATTAATCTTTATGGGGCTACCAAGCTAGCATCCGATAAATTGTTTGTTGCGGCCAACAATACGGCGGGTGGACATCGCACTCGTTTCTCAGTCGTGCGTTATGGCAATGTCGTTGGTTCTCGCGGGTCGGTCGTGCCATTTTTTCGCAAGTTACTGGCTGAGGGCGCAAAAAAGTTACCTGTGACCGATCTGCGCATGACCAGATTTTGGATCACTCTCGATCAGGGGGTGACGTTCGTCATTCGTAATTTTGAACGCATGCAGGGTGGGGAGATATTTGTCCCCAAGATTCCGTCGATGCGCATTACTGATTTGGTCCAAGCGATGGCACCTGGGATTTCCATAGACGTTGTTGGCATCCGACCGGGGGAAAAACTGCATGAGATCATGTGCCCGATGGACGACTCGCACCTCACGCTTGAGTTCGCCGATCATTTCGTTATTCGACCCACCATACAGTTCAATCGACCTTGCGACTTTTCAGCAAACGCGCTGGGTGAGATCGGGGTACCCGTATCCGAGGGTTTTGAATTTAACTCCGGGACCAATTCGCAATTTCTTTCGGTCGCCCAGTTGAAGGCATTGAACGCTGCCTAACGGGCTGATGTATGGACCCGATACCCTACGGTCGGCAAAGCATCAGTGAGGACGATATCGCTGCCGTCGAGGCGGTGTTGCGTTCCGAATGGCTGACGCAGGGACCGGCCATCGAGCGATTCGAGGCCGCTGTCGCGGACTACGTTGGCGTTACTTACGCCTGTGCGGTCAACAGCGCCACCTCTGCTTTGCATATTGCCTGCCGCGCACTTGGTTTGGGCACAGGAGACGTGATGTGGACCGTCCCCAATACATTCGTTGCTTCGTCAAATGCGGCACTGTACTGCGGAGCCACAGTCGACTTCGTGGATATCGATCCGGCCACCTACAATCTTTCGGTGCCCGCGCTGGAGCAAAAATTGGCGCGCGCTGAGCGTGAAGGCGGACTTCCCAAGGTGGTGATGCCGGTCCATTTTGGCGGCCAATCTTGTGACATGCGCGAAATTGGCGTGCTTGCGCAACGCTACGGTTTTCGCGTTATCGAGGATGCCTCGCACGCGATCGGCGGTGATTATTTTGGGCACAAAGTTGGCTGCTGTGACTATTCCGATTTCGTGGTGTTCAGCTTTCATCCGGTGAAGATTGTCACCACAGCTGAAGGCGGCATGCTGCTAACGCGTGATGCCGCACTGTATCGCACCGCCCTGTTGCTGCGCAGCCATGGCATCACTCGCGACCCCACTGTGATGGACCGGGCTCCTGATGGTGCCTGGTACTACCAGCAATTGGACTTGGGCTTCAATTACCGGATCACCGAAATGCAGGCGGCCTTGGGCCTAAGCCAGATGCATAGGATAGGCAGCTTCGTCGAACGGCGGCGTGCTGTCGCGCGGCGCTATGACGAAGCGCTGGCGGCGCTTCCACTTGGACTCCCGGGGCGCAGCCCGGCGGCCGATTCGGCTTGGCATTTGTACGTGATCCAGGTCGATGCTGCGCGTTGCGGAAAATCGCGCAAAGCGGTGTTTGACGCTTTGCGGGCTGCCGGTATCCAGGTCAACGTACATTACATTCCGGTTCACCTGCAGCCTTACTACCGGCGTTTCGGATTCGGCCCCGGTCAGTTTCCCGTGTCTGAGCGCTATTACGAGCGGGCGATCAGCGTGCCAGTCTATGCCGGTCTGACTGAGGCGCAACAGTCGCGGGTGATTGACGTGGTCTTTAAT
>JANPNU010000283.1:0-2632 GCA_031427615.1 Burkholderiales bacterium | reverse complement strand
AAATGACAATATTTTTAAGTTTGCGTTTACCATCCTGGCCACCTACCACTCAGTAAAGTGGGGCAATCTCGATCCAAAAATAGCCGGGCTGCTGATTGGCGGAATTTTTATCCTGCCATTTGTTTTGTTTTCGGCCACAGCCGGTCAATTGGCAGACAAATACGACAAAGCCATGTTGACAAGGTTGGTGAAAAACCTTGAAATTGCGTTCATGGTGGTGATTGGCGCGGGATTCGCAATGCATATCCCCTCGTTATTGTTCATTGGCGTATTCCTGATGGGGTGCCATTCGACACTTTTTGGCCCCGTCAAATTTGCCTGCCTGCCGCAAAACCTGCATGACTCTGAATTGACTGGTGGCAACGGCATGATTGAGATGGGTACGTTTACGGCAATATTATTGGGCAGCATGGCCGGTGGATTTCTGGTCAAGTTGGGCGACGCTGGCGTGATTTTGGTCGCCTTGGTTTCCATGTGCGTGGCCATTCTGGGGCGTGTGATTGCCGGTTATATTCCCGCGTCGCCCCCGCTGGTACCCGATTTAAAAATCAATTGGAATCCGCTAACAGAAACATGGCACAGCCTGAAAATTGGCTGTAAAAATCCAGCGGTTTTTAACTCGCTGATTGGTAATTCATGGTTTTGGTTTATGGGGTCGATTTTCCTGACCTCGCTCACCGGATTCGCAAAAGAAGTGTTGGGTGGGGATGAATTGTTGTTGATGGGTCTGTTTACCATGGGCATCGGCATTGGCTGTGTGTTGGGCGAGAAAATATCCGGCCACAAAATTGAAATCGGTTTGGTGCTGATGGCGTGGATGGCGATGCGATTGGGGCGGGAAGTTGCTGAGGAAGAAAAAATATAGGTCTGCGATTTTGCGCAGGTTGTTGGCATGGTTAGTTTGTTAATTGTGTTCGTAATAATCGTTTTCGATTGGTTATTTTTTAACCGATTCATCGTATAAAAGGACGTCATGCCAAACAACGATCACAACCACATTCCGGAGCTTGCCGATCGAGTCCCGGCCGATCCCGGCAGGCGGGATTGGTTTTCGTCGGCTTGCATCGCCTGCTTTGCCAGCGGTGCCCTTTTTCGCGCCGAGGATGCCAACGCGCTTCGCCTGGATGAAGACGCAAACTTGTTTAACCCGTGCAAACAACCGCTACCGGCACACCTCGCCAACCACGAATTAATCTTGCGCGCCTGGGACGGGTTGGACGCAACCCAGGTATGGGACAGTCATGCCCATTTGCTGGGTGTCGGTGATGGCAACACCGGGTGTTGGATCAATCCAAAAATGCGTTCGTTGCTGTCACCCAAGTTGTATTTGCAAAAGCGGTTTTTTCTGAATGCAGCGTGTGTCGGCAAGGAAAGTGAACAGGCAAAGTCGGTTGATGCAGACTACGTGTCTCGCTTAAAACAACTGATGAGTGAAATGCCGCCTGGTGCCAAAACCATGTTGTTTGCATTTGATTACACCCACAATGTTGCGGGCACCATTGATCTTGCAAAGTCGGCGTTTTATGTGCCGAACAAATACGTCGCGGACGTTGCGGCAAAAAATCCGCAGCGGTTTTGTTTTGTCTGCTCGCTGCATCCTTTTCGTGTGCCTCCAGAGGAAGCAGATCAAACGGTTGCCAAATTGGTTGCTGATGGCGCGGTGGCGATGAAGTGGTTGCCGGCCGCAATGGGAATTGACCCCGCGTCTCCACGATGCGATGCCATTTATCAGGCGCTCAAAAAATATAACCTGCCGTTGATTACCCATGCCGGTGAGGAGAGGGCGGTGGAAGGGGCACACCAACAACATTTTGGTAATCCGCTGCGTTTGCGACGGGCGCTTGATATTGGCGTCAAGGTGGTGATTGCCCACTGCGCAAGTGTTGGCAGTGATGTGGATTTGGATCAAGGGCCGGCTGGAAAAGTGGTCAGCAGTTATTTGTTGTTTGAACGCCTAATGGCCGACAAACGATATGAATCCAATCTGTTTGCCGATATTTCGGCGGTGCCGCAAATCAACCGCTCGGCGGCGCTGTCGCGCATTGTTGCGCGCGACGATTGGGCGCATCGCCTTGTCAATGGCTCGGACTATCCGTTACCCGGCGTCATGCCACTGTTTTCCGTTGACGCCTTGGTTGAGCGCGGGTGGTTGCTTCGGGCCGAGGGGGAAGTGATTAAATCAATTCGCGAATACAATCCATTGATGTTTGATTTTGTTTTAAAGCGCAGTTTGCGTATCAACGGCAAACGCCTTGCGAATCAGATTTTTGAATCAGCGCGGGTGTTCCGCCGGTAGCGACGGCGCGTATTCCAAGTCTCATTACGCCAAAACTCAATAGGGAACTTGTCTAAAAATCCCGTCATCCCGGCGCAGGCCGGGATCCAGAGGTGGGCAAGTTATTAAAAATACCAAAGGACTGGATTCCGGTCCGGGCAAGTGCCCGGTTCATCCTGAGCCCGTCGAAGGGCCGGAATGACAAAATTTGTGGGTTTTTAGACTGATCAACCGTCGTTACTGCTTGCGTTGCGCTCAACGTATTCCACCATTTCAACAGCAAAGAAAAAACACAGCTATAAAGACCGCACGACCGCTGCCACCGCTGGGGCCAATGCCCATTTCATCGAAGTCACC
>JANPNU010000282.1:0-10919 GCA_031427615.1 Burkholderiales bacterium | reverse complement strand
GGCCGTTAGCTCAGTTGGTTAGAGCAGAGGACTCATAATCCTTTGGTCGTTGGTTCAAGTCCAACACGGCCCACCAAAAAAATCAGCCACTTGTGTTGGGTTTGAACCGGTTGAGAAATTTTTGAATTGCGGAGCGCTCCGCAATTCAACGTCTTTACAGCTGCGATACAACTACTTCGTTGGTTCAACTACATCTCCTAAACGCGCGCGAACAGTCGCTAACAAAGGAAAAAGATCAGGCCATTGCAGACCTCGTTTTGACGTGAAGACTACGCCCCACCTGTTTCCCGTTCGGGATATTTTTACCGAAAAAGGACTGCCACGACAGATTATTTCCCGATCAGGAAATTTATGTTGCATTGTGGTGGTTTGATAGCGATAATTTCCCGAACAGGAAATTTCCATGACTATCACCATTGATACCCCCCACTCACTAGGCCAAGCCGCGCGTGCAGCACGCAAGCAACTTGGTCTCACCCAGCCGCAACTCGCACTGGCGGCTGGCGTCGGCGTGCGCTTCATCGTCGACTTGGAAGCCGGTAAGCCTACCGTTCGACTGGAAAATGTTCTCCGCGTACTACACGCCCTCGGTGCCAAGTTAACCGTGGACGGCCTGGCATCCGGCGAAAAGGCGTCATAGCATGCCCAAGCAGCTAGCGGTCTGGCTATTGGGGGAACACATCGGCACGCTGGCGCAGGTCGAGGGGAGATTGAGCTTTTCCTACGCAACGAACTGGCTGGAAAAGAACACAACAAAAGATGGCAGCGGTGGCGACAAGATCCCGCTATCACAATCACTCCCGCTCAGAGTTGACCCATTCGATGATCGCGCCGCCCGCCCGTACTTCGCGGGACTCTTGCCCGAGGGCAACAAGCGCAATCTGATCGCCCATGCGCTACATGTTTCTGGAAAAAACGACTTTGGCTTGCTCGACGGCATTGGCGGCGAATGCGCCGGTGCCGTGACCTTGCTGGAACCCGGCCAGAATCCGGAAACAACCGATTCCGCTAGCAAGGTGCGCTGGCTCGATGGCGTGCAACTACTGCGCCTCCTCGATGAGATGCCCAGGCGACCCATGCTCGCCGGTGAAGACGGCATTCGCCTATCACTGGCGGGCGCGCAGGATAAATTACCTGTGGTTGCCGAAAGCAATCGGATCGGTGTGCCGTTACAAGGCACACCTAGCTCGCACATCATCAAGCCGCCCATTGCAGGTGTTGCGAGCAGCGTCTTCAATGAAGGCTACTGCATGCGCCTGGCCGCCGCGCTCAAACTGGATGTTGCCAGAGCCAGCATCCATGGGATTAGCGATCAACGCTTCCTGCTGGTCGAACGCTATGATCGGCAGCTGGCCAAGCAAGGCAAAGCCGGGCAAATACAACTCCAGCGGCTGCATCAGGAAGATTTTTGTCAGGCGCTCGGCGTGGCCCCTGAAACTAAATACCAAAACGAAGGTGGTCCCGATCTCACACAAGCCTTTGATCTGGTGCGCCGCGCCACTCGGCCTAGCGCACCGAACACATTGAGGCTGCTCGACTTCGTGGTATTCAACGCATTGATCGGCAACCACGATGCGCACGCAAAGAATTTCTCACTGCTATACACCCCGAAGGGTGCCATTCTCGCGCCAATGTACGACGCATTGTCAACGGCTGTATATCCGGAACTGAGCGACAAGATGGCAATGAAGATTGGCAGCAAGTACAAGTTTGCCGATGTCCAGGCGCGACATTGGGAACAGTTCGCTCTTGCCGCAGCCCTGTCACCCGCGCAGGTCAAAAAACGCGTCCTGGAAATTGCCAAGCGCCTGCCAGATTTGGCTCACACGCTCCAGGCGACGATGGACGCAGAAGGCAATAGCCATGCGGTTCTTGGGCGCATCGCTACGCTGATCGACCAGCGTTGCGCACTTACCATTCGCCGTCTCTCTGGCGCGAATGCAGCCAATACTGATGATGATGTACCCACAGAAAAATAATGAACAAAGCCAAACTCAAATCCTACGCTCCCCAAGCCCGCAAAGACTTCATCGCTGCCGTCACCGCCCGCGCCAACATGCTGGGCTTGTCTGACAAGGCTGGCGAGCTGGAAGTGGCCCTCGCCTGTTGTCGCCGATGCCAAATTGATCCATCTGCCGGAATTCCGTTGACCCAGCCCAAGACTTCGCGAACCGTTGCCGATACTTGGGTTGCGCCAATTTACGGGGGGTCAGTCAAAATCGGTAGCCTGGGTCAAAAACTCATCGGCGCCAACAGGTGGGTCACTCCATAGTCGGTATGTGGGTCAAAAATGCGTTGGCGCCAACTGTCTAGTTGTAGAATCAACGAAACCGGCCAGAAGCGGACATCCTGCGTCCTGTCAATTTGATGAATACATCTCGTCATTGCTGAAAGCAGCATGATTTTGCCCCCTAGTTTTGGTAAAGACCTACACCCCGAGGCAAATCTTTAGATTCCGCAGGACCGCTTTTAGCGTCGCGGCGGGGACCACGCCGAGAGGCTTTGCCTTTCGCGCCACCCAGTCGATCGTCTGCAACTGAAACGTGAGCACCACACCGCTAGCCCCACAGTTAGGGGGTAGCAACACCTCAGCGGGATTGGCTTGCTCGACACGTCCTTGGTGGGTGGTGATCGGACAAACCATCACAAGTTTGCTCGCTTCGTTGTAGGGTTTGACCGAGACAACCAACCACGGACGCACGCCTTGTTGTTCGTGGCCCTTCGCATCGAGCTCCGGCTTAAAAGAAATGAGGTCGCCCGCAGACGGCGCACTCATCGGATTTCCTTGCCCCGCGGCCTGCCTGCGGCGACCAACCCGTGTTGCGCCTGGCTCGCCTTCACGCCAGCAAAAAAACTCTTTGAGTCAGGTTCGTCGTCGACCGCAACGACGACTAGGCGCTTGCCGTCAAGCGCGATCTCGACCTTCGATCCTTCCCCTAACCGCATTTGCTTTGCAAAGGCAGCGGGGAGGCGAACCGCCAAGCTTGAGCCCCACTTGGAAATTGACTGAATTGACATCAAGAATGCCCTCCACATGTATATACAAAGACTATACACGGCTGGCGGATAAGCGCAAGTGTTGCGCCGAGCCATTGTCCGATCAGGCGCCAACTTCGGCTTGTCGTCCCTGCGAAAGCATCGGTTGACCTGTCATTGACAACCAAACGTGCCAGATTGAGCAGTGTCGACTGAGAAAAACTCCTTTAGGCAGGAAAATTCGATGTCCGCTTTCGGGAAAATCGCAGGACCGCTATGGGTCAGGTACGGCGGTTCCCGCCGAAAAATGAATCCGATAGGGGTTAGCGTCAATTGATTTTGTAAAATCATTTTCCCCGGTCGGGCACGCGTGGCCGGAGTCAAATTATTTCGAACCGGTTCTCCAATCCGATAGGGGTCAGCGTCGTTCGCTGCCCGTTTAATCTCTTTAACGGCAACCGCGTCTTGTGCAATCGCGTACCGGCTCGGTACAGTGGGTTGGTTGTTTCCCAATTGGTTGACCAGCATTGGCAGCGACCCGCGTGGCGGGCCGTGGGCGTCGGTATTAAAAAACGACCGCGCTTTTGCGGAAAATTACGGCCGGTTGGATTTGAGGGAATACAAAAATATTGTTGCCGCCATGCAGTGCCATTTACTCGATCACGACACGGCACCGGGCGCGGAACCAGAGGATATGCTGCGACTGAACATACCAACCCTGGTGGTGCCGTGACGAGACGCGTCTCACGCGACGTCCGCAGCGCGTTATCTCGAAGAATGTATTCCGGCAGCCGAATACTGGGATATGCCGGCCGACGAACAAACCGAGGCGAATGCGCCAGCGCGAATGTTCGAATTTCTTGGACGGGTGTGTGGAGTGCAGTCGGTTACTGGCGCCGGTAGATAGAAAGCAAAACGCAAGCAGGGTCGTGTCGTTCAAAGGCTTTTTGCTTCAAACGCCGCGCCAATAATAGACATTGCAATTAATTTTTAAACCCATCCCGTCGCGATGCAATTTCGCGTTCGGGGAAATAGGGACCGGTATTGGTGATGCAAAAAATGATCACCACATTGCCGGATAACATTTTCGCGACGCGCTTGCCAACAGCAAGGGTCAGGTGCGGCTCGTTGTTGATTCGTATTTTTCCGACTAGTCAGTCGGCCCAATCAAACAATCCGATCTGTCAAAACTCGCCAACAAGTTGTCGCGTCCGGAAAACGGCGTGATCGTCATTTCGGTGTTCCACAGCCGACAGGCGTCGCTCGGGGAACCCTCATGGCGGAATGGCTTGCAGGCCTGCGCCCGGCTAGTGGGTGTAATCCAAAAACTTCTCCGGCGACACGCGCAACGCCGCGCCCGTGGGGCAGGAACGCACACAAGCCGGCCCACCTTTTAGATCTTTGCACATGTCACATTTCACAGCTTTTTTCGGTGCACTTTTGTCGACTTTCTGACTGGATGTGCCCGGTTCATCACCCAAGCCAAACAATAACCACGACAACACCGATGGTTTGGCCGTCGGTGGAATGGCCGGTGCCAACTGGATCACCCCATAGGGACAATTTTTTTCGCAATTGCCACAGCCGATACACGCATCGTTGATAAATACTTCGCCGTTTTGTGAACGATGAATCGCGTCGGGCGGGCAATCTTTCATGCAGTGCGGATGTTCACAATGCCGGCACGAGGTCGGCACGTGAATTTGCGCGTAGGTTGGACCAGCCTCACGGTCGAGCCGCGAGGTGCCATCGTGGGTTTCGGCACAGGCTTTTTCACAGTTATTGCAGCGGATACACAGCGACTCATCAATCAGCAATACGTCGGTGGCTTCACCCAGCCCCTGTTTCATCAAAAACGAAATCAGGTTGCCGGAGTCGGAGTTTGATTCCATCGCCTGATTGGCCGACATCCGTTGCATCAGGCGTGCGTCCATGCCGCCGCGCATTGAGGCATTACGCCCCACCACGTCCACAAAACGTCTGGCCTCGAGCACCACACATTCGGTTGGCACCGCCGCGCGCACGGTTGCGGATCGGGGTGCATCCGACATCAGAGCCATTTCGCCGACGTAGTTGCCTGCCGACACATAGGACATCACGACTTCCTTGCCGGAGATGGCTCGTGACACCATCACCGAGCCGCGACGAATCATGTACAAACCATCGGCCTTGTCCCCTTCGTTAAAAACAATTTCATTGGCGGCGTATTTTTTAATGAGTGCGCCCTCCACTAAAAAGTCCACTTCTTCTTCGGCAATTTGCGCCTGCAAATACTGGCGCACGGCACGTTTGAGTGAAACCTGATCAAGCGTTTTGCGCACGGCTTCAACCGAGGCCATTAATTTCAGCATTGACCGGCGTGGTGTTTCGATCAATACACAATCGTTACCCGCCAAAATGGTGGCAGTTCGGCGGCGGCCGGAGATCAATCCCATCTCACCAAAAAATTGGCCCTTGTTCAACACCACCGTGGTCTCTTTCCCGTCGGCTCCTTTTACGGCGACTGTGACACTGCCTTCCACAATCGAAAAAAATGAGTTGGTGTAATCATTTTTGGCAAAAATGGTGGCAGCCAAGGCCGGGGTGTGAATTTCGCTATCAAGCAAAAACTCACGCAGTTGCAGGGTGGTGAGCGCGGACAGCAGCGACACGTTTTGGCGGATGCGATCCAGACCATCGCTGACACTTTTGGCGGCGTGGTAAGTCGAAAACTTGGTGCGTAGTAGTGGTTCATCGGCCGGTTCGATATCCCGCCCAAGGGCGTATTCAATCACCTCGTAGCCTTGGTTCATCGCCTGTTTGATCAGCGGGTACCCGCCCAGGGCGCCAATGATATAAATTCCCGGCACATTCGATTCGTATTGCGCTGACAACTGCGGCACGGACGCCGGGTCATTGTTGGGAAACGTGACACCAAAACTCTCCACCAGTTTGCGTGGCGGCGTGGCACCGAGCCGGGCGATCACGCGATGGCAGCGGATGGTTTCAACACCCTGTGGCGTGTGGGCGACAAACCGCAACGGCAAGCCGCCGTCGACGGCGCTATCCGCCGTCTCCACCCGTTCAACCTTGGTGCCGAAGCGGCATTCCATGGAGCCGTTGGTGACTGCATCGAGCACCGCCGATAAATTACCATCCTTGCAGCGCGTGAATTCATCGTTGCGATTGATCATGATGACGCGGTTTTGTTTGGCCAGGGCAAGCGCGTTTTCGATCGCGGCATCACCCGCACCGACCACCATAATTGTTTCGTCGCAAAACGCCGCGGGGTCGTCCAGCTGATATTGCACCTCGGGCAAGTCTTCGCCGGGCGCGCCGAGTTTGCGCAAATTGCCCTGCACACCGATGGATAACACCACCGTGCCGGCTTCAATCTTGCCACCGTTGCTCAAGGTGATCACAAACGCGCCTTTGT
Organism: Burkholderiales bacterium; assembly: GCA_031427615.1. Lineage (GTDB taxonomy): Bacteria > Pseudomonadota > Gammaproteobacteria > Burkholderiales > Usitatibacteraceae > UKL13-2. Next base: position 4,528 of record JANPNU010000282.1, on the reverse strand, counting down.
CACCGGAAATAGACTTGACCTCCGCCTGATAACGAATGTTGACACCGAACTTTTTTAACTCGTTATCCCAGGCACCCAGAATATTTTCGCGGGTACCGGCGGCAAAACTCATCGGGCTGCGCAGCGGTAACACCGCCGGTTCGGCCATGACGTGTTTGCCTTTTTGATACTTAAAAATGGTGCTGGCCGGTTGTCTCTCGGCCTCAAGCAGAATATGCGAGACCTTCAATTCCGCCGCATGGCCGGCGGCGGACAATCCGGCTGGGCCGGAGCCGATGATTGCAATTTCAAATCGTTCGATTGTCATTCTTGATCCGCCCTATTGATTCAACGTGGGCCGCAACGCCCGCAGTTGTGCCGCAAATTCCTTCGGCTTGAATTGTTCATCGTTTTGCAACACCGCATTGAGTTGTTGCCATGCACGGTTAAATGCCGCAACAGATTTGATGGTGCCTTGTTTGGCCATGAATTGTCCGACCGACGCAATGGCCAATGTCGCTTGTTCTGCCGCCGCATAGTCGCGATACACACCATTGATGCCGTCATCCACCAAGCCCAGCGCAATGGCTTCCATAAATTTGGTGTCGATATTTTTGGCCTCGATTTGTTTGACTACATTGTCCGCCAGGTGTTGCAATTCAACCGCTGCCCGCCGTGCGTCGCCCTCACCGGCAATCGCGTGGTGTAACGCAACCATCTGTGTGGACACCTGATCACCGAGTTTGGGGTCGAGTGCCCGCGCGATCACGCGCAGCATCAACATATTGGCGTCATTCAGTCGCACCAATCCCGGTGTGGCGCGGGTGCCAAGCGGTGTTTTATTCTGCAAGCGATTTTCCGCCATGGGCCGGTGGCAGGCGTGGCAATCAAACAGCACCAACTCCGGAAACAAACCATCACGACCGAGTTTGTCATCGTTGAGAATATCAAGCGTGGCGGTGACGGCCAGTGCCTGGCCAATCGCCCATACCTTGACACCATCCCAGACGCGTTTGCGCGGGTTGTAATCATGGTCCACGGCGAAGTGACGTGGTGCCAACGCGGTGAAGTTTTCCAATTCAAAACTCATGCGTGGATGGCCGGCACCCATGATGCGATGCGTGACGAGTTTGTCTTTATTGCCAAAGTGGCAGGACAGGCATAGTTTCGCCCGCGCCTGTGGGTCGTTGGTCGGGTACATGCCGGCGGAAATATTCTTCGCGTGGGTGGCATCGCTTGACACATGTGGGCGCAGCCACTTTTCGGCCGGACCGTGGCAGGCCTCACAGGTGATGTTGTCCTGAATCGTGAAGCGTTCGCCGTGGCGCGCGGCGGGAATATTGTGCGCATGGCAATCGAGGCAAATTTTTGCCTGATGGGCCGGTTCATTCAAGCCGAGATTTTTCGCGATTCGTTTGGATTTTTCATTGAGCAACACATTGTAGGCGCGGGCGTGTTTGTCGAGCCGGCTCCAGGTGATGTATTCATTTTGCAAAACGTTGGAGTCTTTCCAGGTTTTGATTGCACCATGACAAAGCGACGACGCACAGGTCACCGCACCTTCGGTTTTGTGTGGTGATTGATACGGTAGCGCGGGTGATGCCGTTGTGTTGGCAGCGTTGGCAGGGTTGGCCGGGTTGGCAAATGAGAAGGCCGAGATGGCTGAGGCGGCAATGAATAACCACCCGGAAAAAACGGTCACACCAAATAATCGGGCGCGAGATTGTGGTGTCTTCACTTGGATCCTCCCGTGGATATCGCGGCTGCCCCACCCGGCGCGGCCACCATGGCGGACAGCGGTACAAATTTGCCAGTCTCGATCGCATCGGTCACGGTCCACAACTTGCCCTCCGGGGTCAGGTAAAACTTGTCCATTTCATTTCGATTAAACGGTCGTGAACCAATCCGTCCAAACACCGCCATTTGGCCGCCGGTTTCATCCACCGCCCGATCCCGATCCAGCCCCTTTGACAAGGTCAGTGCCGGTGAATCGGTATTGCGCCAGGCGATCAGTTCTGGTTTGGGTTCCGGTGAAAAGCCGTAAAATTTTGGCTGGGAATCGGGTGAGGTCAGTTGCACCACCTTGATGCCATTCCTGCCGTCGGCAATATAAGCGAATAGCGACGCGTTGGTTGACGCGACAATCACATCGTGGGTGTCATTGATTGTCCCCGCAGCGGTGAAGATTGTGTATTGGCGGGGATGCTCTGGTTTTTCGACATCAATAATGACCAGCCCATCCCGGCCGGCGGCCACATACGCATAGGTACGCGCCACATACACCCGTCGTGCATCAGCCAGCGGAACGTTTGCTTTGATGATCGGGCGGTTTGGGTGGGTAACATCAATCACTTCCAGTCCCTTGGCGGTGGTGACAAAGAGATAACGAAATTGCAACGCCGCCGCGCGCATATCATTGAGCGGCACCGTCGCGGCGACTATGGGCTTCAAAGGGTCATTCAAATTGACGATCACCAGTCCATTATCGGTGGCGATGTAAGCATAGTATCCGCCGAGCACAATGTGGCGTGCACCTTTGAGCACATTGCCTTCATTCCACGTCGCCGCGCGGCGCAGGAAATTATTGCGCGGTTCGCCGTCGGCGAGCGTATTCACATTCACCACGATCAAACCTTCTTCGGCATCAACCACAAACGCGTAGTGATAAATCGGATGAAACGCTTGTTCCTGATTGGTCACGCGCATCAAGTCGCCCGTGTTGCGTTCCGGTGCGATCGGCTGATTGGTCGGTAACGCCATGCAGGTCGCGTTTTTGGACGGCACATGGGTGTTGTGACCCACTGGTGAAAAGGGCGCCGAAATGATGCGCTGGGAAATGCCCTTGTTGGCAATCGAGGCCACGTCGTAAACCCGGAATCCGCCGGCACCTTCGGCAACAAACAAATATTCGCCACGTAACTGTACACAGTTGGCAGCACCATTGGTGGTGTGTGAATGATGCATCGATAATTTTTGTGTCGCTTGCTGGTGATTGTTAAACCAATCCGGATAGGCGTATTTGTGTAGATAACTGCCAATCACCGCTTGTGGCTCGTCCCACTCCGTGACTTGTACCGCCTCAACATGTTTGGCCGAACCAACCCAGGCGTTAAAGCCGACAAAGTTGACGGTGTTGGTGCCGTGTAATAACAGCTGCGACATGATGGCGTTGTTGTCGCCGTCGCGCGCGGCGTGGCAGTCGGTGCAGGTTTTGGTTTCGGTCTTGCGTTCGGTGTGTGGGTAGTGTGGTGCAAACGCTTGTGATGAATAGCCACTGGCGGCAATCGGCGGCTGCTGAATATAAATGCGTTCACGGTTGGCGTTGGTTGACGACAGGATTAACGCCGAGCTGGAGCGCACCGGCGCAACCCGGTTGCCTTTCACCGGGCCGTGGCGACCAAGCTGGAACATGTCGTCGCGTGCAACTTGTGGGTTGTAGGTGGCGTAATTGCGTGATTCGCCGCCTTCGTAGTGTTGCTTGTCGGTTTTGGCGTTGGCCTGAATCGGCAAATGACAACCCGCGCACGAGGTGGTCCAGGAAAGATGACAGGTATAACAGGTCATTTTTTCATTGCTGTGGGCGTAATCGGTTGGTGCGACCGCAGTGCCGGTTGCTGTGCCCGGCCCCCACTGACCGTCACGGCCGGGGGCGCCGCTATGCATTAATTTTGCGCGTGCGGATTTTTCGTTGTATTTGGCATTGCCAGGGGTGACGCTGTTTTTGACCAGAGACATTTTCCATTCGAGTTTTGGGTCGATGTTCGAGCGTTGAAACAGCTCGTTATTAACCCACTCAAAGCGTTTGCGGCCATCCGGTGTGCGCATCAATTGCAAATCGCGACCCTGGGGCGGGGCGGCCGGGCCGGACGTAAACAACGTCGGTAATTTATCAGCTGTGCCATGGCAATCCACACAGTCAATTTCGATCGCCGCCGCCACTTCGCCATAAACATGGCCGTTGCCGTGAACGTCCTGCGAAAAATGGCAATCCACACAATGCATGCCCACATCCAGATGAATCGACGTCAGGTGCACGGCTTTATCGAATTTTTTAGGATCGGTATCCGACACCGGCGCATTGTTTTTATCGAGCAGAGTGCCTTTGCGATCGCGTTTGAAAACATAACGGAAATTCCAGCCGTGGCCGTGGTAGTCGGCAAACTGCGTGTCCTTGGTTTTGTCGTTGTTCTCCCAAATGCGCTTGAGGAAATCACGGTCGCCCCACAAGCCACGGGTGGCGGCTTCTTCCGGATTACGCTTCAGAATCTCAAACGCCTCTTTGCCACTTGGGTATTTTTGTTTTTGTGGCCACATGCGTGGCGCGTCGGCCTCGTAATCCCACATGGTGGTGCCATAAAACGTATTCACAAACACATTGGGCTGGTGCATATGGCAGACCATACATTGTGAGGATGGAATGGCACGGGTGAATTCGTGTTTGAGCGGACTGCCTGATTTGGTTTTGTCGATGGTGGGATCGTTACTTTGACTCTTGCCCTCGTTGCCAAATTTTGCATAGGGGCCGCTGTGTTTGGGGTCGCGGTCGTTG
>JANPNU010000281.1:0-2019 GCA_031427615.1 Burkholderiales bacterium | reverse complement strand
GCACGCGCCAAACAAAGCCGCTATTTACAGTCACGTGGATTCGGCTTTGCAATCATCCGGCGGGTCATGTCCGGTGAGGGGGCAGAGGCGGAGGTGGTAGCAGAGGCGGGGAGGTGGTAGCAGAGGCGGGGAGGGGGCGAAAATGCTGCGATGCAGCGAATTTTACACTTCTTACCCCAAATTCATCCCGTTCCGGTCGCGTGAGGACAAAATTTTTGAAAGAAACCGATCTATGCGGCGATCCGGACGATCCCATAGGGTGCTTCGGAACGATGGGGCGCACCGGATGGCATTTCACGCATGCTGGTTTTATTCGAAGCGCTGGTGGTCCAGCGCAACAATTTATCACCTGCGTTTTGGTCGGCCGTGAGCCATACCAACGGCATCGCCGCGATCACCAGTAATGCACCAAAAACGATTTGACGTCGCGTAGCCATAATTTTCCTAAATAGACTTGGTTTTTAATCAATACAAATCATCTGTTTTGATTGGTGGATCCAACCAAGCTGCACTGCATGTTTGCGTCGATGCGAGCCGGCGAACTTTCCAATGACCATTCTTTTTCATTAGGCCAAGCTAATTTAACATGGCTTTTCGTCAAATATGCAAATTTGCCACGCACAAATTGTCAAAGATCGCGGCGTATAATTATTCGCAACAAAATGTTGGCAAATTCGACGGCTTGGTTTGTCAAAATTCGGCTATTGGTTGCTAAAAAATGTGCGAAATATCACGCATGGTGCGTTGCATGACACGCAATAAGTGAAAACAAGTGGGACCGCGCTGTTGTTATCGATTTTTTGCTTTTGCCGGTAGACATAAATATTATCGCAGCATACATTCGCAATATCATATCTGCCACAACAATTAACAATGTCAGCGGTGTCAGCGGTGTCGGCGACAATGCCCTGGCATTTTTTTATTTCTCTTCGTGTCACCTACCCATATGGCCAAAGTCACGCAATTAAATCCCGACGCCCGTTCACGCATCGCTGATCCAAGTCATGATGACAGTCGCAATCCGGGAACCAAGTTTGATCCCGCGCCGGTTCGCGATGTGCGGGTCAACCGCAGCGCCATTGAGCGTCGCGCTGCCACCATGTCAACACGTCGGACTGTGAAGAAGGACTGGCAGGCGGCGTGGTTGTTGCATGCGGTTAAGACAATTGACTTGACCACACTCTCCGGTGACGACACCCCCGGCACCGTCAAACGGTTATGCGCGAAAGCCATGCAACCGATTCGCGGCGAATTGCTGAAAGATTTGGGATTGGGTGACATGAAATTGCAAACTGGTGCGGTGTGTGTGTATCACGCCTTTGTTGCCACCGCGGTTGAGGCGCTGGCCGGCTCCGGCATTCCGGTCGCAGCAGTCTCAACAGGATTTCCGGCGGGTCTGTCCCCCTTTCCGCAAAAAATCGAAGAGATCAAAGCCAGTGTGCGTGATGGTGCCGCTGAAATTGATATTGTAATTTCACGCGAATACGTTTTAAACGGCGAATGGCGAAAGCTTTACGACGAAGTCAAAGCATTTCGCGAAGCCTGCGGTCCCGCCCACATGAAAGCCATTATCGCCACCGGCGAATTGGGCACCCTAAAAAACATCATGCGTGCATCGCTGGTGTGTATGCAAGCCGGATCGGATTTTATCAAAACCTCAACCGGCAAAGAGCCGACCAATGCAACCATTGGTGGCTCGTTGGTGATGGTGCGCGCGATTCGGCAATACCATGAACAAACCGGCGTGAAGGTCGGCTTCAAACCAGCCGGTGGCATTCGCACCGCTAAACAAGCGCTCGACTGGATGATCTTGATGAAAGAAGAGCTGGGTGACGAATGGCTGCAACCCCATTTGTTCCGGATGGGTTAACGCTAGGCTTGGAGCCATCCCGCCCCGGCATTATGTTGGAGCCTCCACGTCGCGCCGACGAGCGCATCTTGTCGCTCTCGCGTTTCAAACGTTTGCTGATGTATGGCATCACCATGGCGGCGGGCACCCTAGGCCTGTTTTACTACGCG
>JANPNU010000280.1:0-1891 GCA_031427615.1 Burkholderiales bacterium | reverse complement strand
CATTCGACCATGTTGAAAAATATTTACGGGCATTTTGTGATGCACGCAGCACCTCCAGCCGCAATTCCACCACACGAATTTTTATCCGAGATTTTCCATTAGAACTTTACGGTGGCGGATAAATTGGCGTAAATATGGCTGGCAAGTCAAAGGTTTTTGAAGCATCCCACAGCCCCTGCATCCACGTTCGCTGTTGCATCGCCATCGCCAGATTCAAAATGGGTTGTCGACTTTCGGTGGTGATGTAAGCGGCCTTCGCGAACAGTTTGTAGCGCAGCGTTTGCAGTGTGTGTTGCACTGAGGTGGAAGAATGTTTCACTACACTCGTTTTGAGCAGAACCTGACGCAACAGGCTCATCAGGTTGTACGCCAACATGACCGTGTTGAGTGCCGCCTCGGTTGCCCAGAAATCCTTCATGTTGAAACTGTCGGCGGCAAAATCATATTTGAGTTCTTTAATTCGGTTCTCGCAGTCAGCACGCCCCCGATAGAGTCGCCAGATCGCCTCGGCCGGCAAATCCAGATCCGTCACCAGCGCGGAAAAGCGCCACTTGCCGATCACCGGATCATCGGCAAACAGGTTCAAGGTCTTGCCCTTGGCTGCCGCCCGCTGTTCGATATGCTGGCGTATGCCGACCACCCAACGTGGTTTGCTCCACGTATTGGCCTGATAGGCAAAGCGGGTCAACTCGATGCCTTCGACGGGTTGGCCACGCTCATCTTGCAGCACCCACCAACCGCCGTCATTCACCAGCGCGCGTTGCAAAGGCTGATTCTGGCGCAGCGCGATGATGTGATGGAGCTGTTGTTGATCGCAATGGTCGAGGAAAGCGGTGTCGCCAAACCCACTATCAGCACGTAGCAGCGACACCTGTTTGTCGCCCAAACGGTGTCGGGTATTGGCCAGAAATGCCTGCACATTGTTGGCTGAGCTGCTGTTGCCGGGACGCAGCCAGCAATTGGCAATCATGCGCGTGTCGGCGACAAAGGCCATCAAGGGATGATGGCTGGCACGCCCACGTTTGGCCGGGTTGTAGCCGCGTGCCGCGCCTTGTTGCGCGCCGTAGCGGGTCATCACGGTGGAATCCAGATCGAGCGTGATGCCATTGATGGACAATTGACCGAACATCCAGCGGTACAGGCTGTCCATCACCGCCTCATTGGTGCCTTGGGTAAACTTGTTGAACAGCCGCATGACGGCCTTGAAGTTGGCCATGCGGTTGAAGCCAAATAGGCGTTTCAAGACCGGATCATGCCGTGTGACTTCACCGTGCTCAAAGCGATTGGCGCCACACCAGACCGAGAGCATGAATTGGGTGATGAGTTGCTCGGGGCGATAGCCACGATTGCTACCGGGTTGCGGCAGCCCAGCCGCAGCAAGGGCGGAGTCGAATCCGAGATGATCCAGCATGCGTTTCATCAACCCCATGCCGCCCCAGGCGGTGATTTCCTTGTCGGTAAACCGGAGAGCAAATTCCATCATTCCCCTGCACTGAAATCGCGATGACTCAATTTAGCTGAAAACACCCTAACTGTCATCGTAATCAATAACTTGCGCTAATGGTTTCCATTGGAATTCAGGGCTAATGGGAAATCTCGGTTAAACCGCGAGCTCGTTGCTTTTCTTGCGACACCCTTCACGGTCCCTGGTGCCAAATCGGCGCGTGGAAACCGGCTGGGCGCATTGACTTGGGGGGTATATGCATTTTTTGATTACGACGGCGAGCCTATTTATGTGGGGCAAACAAAGGAAAACATCGGCACCAGAATTCGCCGCCACCTTACCGGCCGCCGTACCGATCCGGTTGCAAAAAATATCCTCGACCCATATGAAGTTTGCGTCGTGCGTGTTTACCCCTTGCCGCAATTCCAGCAGGTGAAAGCGGTAGAC
>JANPNU010000279.1:0-2005 GCA_031427615.1 Burkholderiales bacterium | reverse complement strand
CGATGATCTGGCACACTCTTGATCGACAAGCTACCGGCACAACGCGCTGGGCGCGACCGATAGCCGCATCACCACACATGCCCTTTATCAAGCGCTCGGACAGACCGCCAAGAGCAGGCAAGCTGCTTATCGCGCACTGTTCAGAGCGCAGATGGATGGCGCGGTAATTGACAACATCCGGCTGGCACTCAATCAAAATCAGCCACTGGGCAACGCGCGTTTTTACGCCATGATCAAGAAGGCAACTGGGATGAGAAGAGAAGCACGACAAAGGGGCAGACCGCGACTGGCCATGGACCCGGAACAAGTGGTGGTTGCAGGTCAGGGAATATTAATATTGTGAAACAAATAACACTGGCCCCTTTTATTTTGAAATGGAGCAGTGGCCGTGTTGATAATTCAACCCGTACCCGTTTGACCCAGGCATCGCCAAGAAACGACGAAACGTCGTATTATTCGGCAAACAACCGGAGTGGACGCGATGAGTACAACCGAACAGGCAGTGATCGAGAAACTGCGGCAGTTGCCGCCACAGCGCTTGGCTGAGGTCGAAGACTTCGTCGATTTCTTGCGCGCGCGAGAGGATGATGTCCAGCTTACGCGAGCCGCCGCAACAACAAGCGAGGCGGCGTTCATCGCGGTGTGGAGCAACGATGACGATGCTGCCTATGATCGGATGTGACGATGGCGCACTCATTTGGCGATGTCGTCTTGGTGCCATTTCCTTTCACGGATCAGTTGGATGCGAAAAAACGTCCTGCTGTCATCATTTCTAGTAAGGCTTACAACGCGAATCGGCGCGATCTCGTCATCATGGCGATTACCAGCCAAGTGCGCACACCACTCGGTTTCGGTGAAGCACTTGTCGCCGATTGGCAATCGGCAGGGCTCATCAAGCTTTCCGTGTTCAAACCCGTGTTCGCGACAATCGAGCAAGCCCTCATCGTGCGTACTCTTGGCGCACTTTCGGATGCCGATACGCTAAGGTTGCGAGAAGCGGTCGCGCAGAGCATCAGCTGAATGGAAAATTCGGGAGCAATTCTCAGATGCACGCGAAGGAGACACTAGCACTGGCGCGCATTTTGGAGCACTTCCAGGCTGCGATGCGCACTAGCTGGCGTTTTAAGTGGCGATATGCGGAAGAATGGTTTGCAGAAAATCAACCGTGGTCCCCAAATAGTTTCCTTGGCAATTTTTCACCACGGCAGATCTGAATGGCGACGGTATCAATGACATTGTTTGGCGTCGGGGTTTTGATGGCGGGCTGGTTGTTTGGATCATGGCGGACGGTGGCCAGGTGGCGGCGGTGCATAACGATGCGGGTTTTATCACGGACGAGTATCGCGTGATTCGGCGGTGAGTGTACTTTGGCAAGTCCGCAGGTGTCTGGGAAGGGACGCGATCACGTTCCGCGCCGGATGCCTTGGCGGCCATCCGGTGAATGCGGCGTTGAGCAAAGCAGTTTGCTCAGCGAAATCCCGCACTGACCCTCATGTCACTCGGTTAAGCAATTTCGCCCGCTAAAATAGTCATTCCCGCGTCCCACAGGGATTCACTTCGATTATGGCGGGAATCCAAGTCCCCATGTTTGGGGGTCCAAATAATTGGAGTCCCGCCTTATAGGGAATGACGGGGTCATTTGGCTAAGCGAACAGCACTGGGTTAGGCGCTGCATATAGGCCAACAAGACACCGCGTGTCTTGTTGGCCAGACGGGAATAGCCAAAACGTTTGAGCACGCCGCTGATAAAATCACGGCGCGCGGCCTCATTGGCAGGAGTGGCAAAAGCCACATCGGCTGTGCCCGCAAGCAACGCACTGATTTGCGCAACCGTCTTGAGCTTTGTTTCGTTCATATCGATCACCATTCACGGATGATCGACCCAAACCCGCTATTTCAGCCTCATATGCCGTTAGACTCACGGCATTGTTTCAGCCTCATATGCCGTTGGATAAGACTAGTAGGCTGACCCAATTTTCGTATATAATCAAGGGCTTTCCGGATA
>JANPNU010000278.1:0-5833 GCA_031427615.1 Burkholderiales bacterium | reverse complement strand
ACTGATGCAGACGTCCACATTGTGGCCGGATGATCAATATTGCTCGGCGGCACTAGCGAATTTGTTGCGGGATATGTATGACAGCATGATCGCCGCCAAGGGTGCCGGTTTGGCTGCCCCGCAGATTGGCAGAAATGTTCGCGTGGTCATTTTTGAGGTGAAAGAAAATCCGCGTTATCCGGGAGTTTTGGTGCCCTATACGGTTTTGATCAATCCGACTGTCCGTGCACAATCTGAACACACCGAGGAGGGCTGGGAAGGCTGCCTTTCGGTGCCGGGTATGCGCGGCCTGGTACCAAGAACAGCGGAGATTCGTTACACTGGGTTTGATGAAAGTGGCAACAAGATTGACCGTATTGTCGATGGCTTTCACGCACGGGTTGTCCAACACGAATGTGACCATCTCGACGGAATCTTGTATCCGATGCGCATGACCGATATGTCAAAATTTGGTTTCACAGAAATTTTGTTCCCGGACCTTGACCCTGATAGCGACGACTGAAGGAAAAACAATGACCGAACCCAATCCCTATTCGAGTGCCCCCGTCAATCCGGTTCCTGCCAACACGGAACGTGATCTTTCGTCTGCAAAAAGTACCCTGCAAATTTTGTACATCATGCACGGCATTGCCCCGTTTACCTTATGGACGCTCGCAGTAGTCGCAATGGTAATCGGTGCTATTCAACGCGATGACGCTCGCGGCACCTGGCTTGATACCCATTACAGTTGGCTGGCACGTACTTTTTGGTATGGCTTATTGTGGTGGGTGGTGGCGTGGGGTGTGTTCTGGGTGTTGGGGTTGTTGACGCTTGGTATCGGCATGATCGTCTTGTGGGTTTTCCCCGTCACCGTTTTCATCTGGTATTTGTATCGGGTTATTTATGGCTGGATCAAGCTGAACGACAACCTAACGATTTCGGCCTAGCCTACGACTGCCGCCAGTTTTGTTTTGAGGGTGTTGGCGAATTCCGGATCGGCCATGTTTTTGTGTTCAATCACGAATACGTCTTCGGCGCGGTTGCCCAGAGTTGTCACCCGGGCGTCGTGGACATTCACACCCAGTTCGTGAAGGGTTCGCGCCAGCGATGACAATAGACCCGGTCGGTCGGCACAAATCACCGTCAATTCAAAAAATGCACGGTTGCCAGAACTCGCGGGCTGCAGTGATATTTGTGGTGTCAGTGGAAAATGTTTGGCCTGTCTCGCCAATCGTGAGGGGATCTTTTCCGGCATGACAGGTTTGGTTATCGCCAAACTGAGATCGTTTTTGATTTGTGCCAGCACGTTGGCGGTTGTGCGGTGCAGGCGGGAGCTGGGTACAACCAGAAACGTGTCCAGCGCGTAGCCGTTTTCAGTGGTGTAAATGCGCGCCGAGCCAATGTCGAACTGCATGCGTTCAAATGCCCCGGTCATACGTGCAAATAAACCGGATCGGTCACTCGCCATCACCAGTACTTCAAATAATTCGCCACATTCGTTGATGTGATCATTTTTTGTCCCGCGCACTTCCTTGACATAAACACGCGGCGTGTCGGGCGCAATGTCGTCCTGAATGGTGCTGGCATGCCAGCAAAGATCGTTTACATCAAAGCGTTGGAAATAACGCTCGTTCACCACGGACCAGATTGCCGGCGGCTGATCGGTTTCTAATTTGATCAACGTATCGCGCCGTTTAAATTCAAGCCATTGTAAATTGATATTTTGTTCACCAGGCGAGTCTTTCTCGACATTGCCGTCACGAATTAAGCGCAAGGTTGACCGAAACAATTCGGCGAGCAAGCGGTCTTTCCAAGTGCTCCATACGTGCGGGCTGGTTCCACGAATATCGGCAACCGTCAGAAGATAAAGCGCAACCAAACGACGTTCGGTGACCACCTTGGCGGCAAATTTGGCAATAACCTCCGGGTCGCCAAGATCCTGTTTTTGGGCGGTGGACGACATCACCAAATGCATATCAACCAACCATGCCACCAATTCGCCGTCCTCAGCCGGTAGTCCGAGTTGCTTCGAAAAACGGCGTGCGTCATTCATGCCAAGCGCCGAATGGTCCCCACCCCGGCCCTTGGCGATGTCGTGAAACAGGCAGGCCAAATACAACAAATGGACGCCGTCAAATTCACGCGCCAATGAATGGCAAAACGGAAACTCATAGGCAAAACGCGGCAGCACTAACCGGCGCATATTCCTGAGCACCATCAGAATATGCTCATCAACGGTATAGACATGAAACAGGTCGTGCTGCATTTGGCCGACGATTCGACCAAAGGCCGGCAGGAACCGGCCAAGAATGCCATAACGACTCATGCGTCTGAGTGAAAACGTCAATCGTTCACTGTTGAGAATTTGCAGGAACAATTGATTGACGGTCCGATCCGCACGGTAAGCCAGACCAATGTTTGGTACTTCGCGCCACAAGGCGCGCAATGTATCGGCGGAAAAAAATTCCGCTTCGGGCGTGTGTTGCAAGGCTAAAAATGCACGAAATATTGCCGGCGGGTCGCGTTTGAAAATATTTGTGTCGATTGCAGCAATGCTGCCATTGACCAACTCGAAATCGGCATTAATTCTTTTAACGGAATCACGATTTTTTTGCAGGATGCGTTCGCTCAGATTGGCGAGCAAGATTGAATTGATTTGCCAAATGATTTTGGCTGATAGGTAATAACGGCGCATCAACACTTCTGACGCGTGCTTGGTATGGGTAGGTTTTAGTTTGAGTTGTTCGGCAAGCGCACTTTGGTGGTCGAACACCAGTCGGTCTTCACGACGCCCGGCGAGCAAATGCAGACGGATACGCAGGTCAACCAGCACCCGTCGGTGCTTGGCGACCAAAGTGGCTTCTTCCGCAGTAATCAGGCCGTTTTCCGCCAGCGTTGCCCAATCAAGACCGGGCTTGGTGAGGATCGCCCTGCTTAATTGAGATGCCCGCCAAATCCACGATACAGTCTGCAAATCGCGCAGGCCACCCGGGCTTTCCTTGATGTTGGGCTCAAGGTTGAGAGCAACATCGTTGTGTCGGGCATGGCGTCGACGCTGCTCATCAATTTTTGCGGCAAGAAACCGCGGTACATTGCGTGCCTTGGTTAGGGCTGTTGATAATTGCTCGACCAGCGCCACATTTCCCCAGACGTGGCGTGCCTCCAGTACGCTGGTGTCAACCGTGACATCCTTGGCGGCTTCTTCAACACACTCACTGATGGTGCGGACGGCGGTGCCCGGTTCCAATCCAACATCCCACATCAGGCTAACAAAAGCTTCAATGGATGATTGGCTGGTTGAACCATCATCGATGTCGCCTAGTGAAACTGGTAGCAGAATCAATACGTCCACATCTGAGGCGGGAAACAGATAGCCGCGCCCATAACCACCCACCGCTACCAACGCGGCGTCGGTGGGCAGGCCGATGTCATTGGCAATGCGTTGAATGACGTTGTCGACCAAGGTCGTGCAGCCGCGTAAAAACCGATCGGCCTGTGGGTGATTTAAGTAGGCTGCGGCCAGTCTGGCGCGTTCAACACCGAGCCAGTCACGAATGGACTTGATATAGGCAAGCCGAGTGGTGGGGTCATGCATTGGACGTCAATAGCCAGCGCATGCTATTGCCAAATCCGCTACTGCAAATGTGCGGGCGCAGCCGGCGAGCCGGAAGAGACCGTTAACACGTCATAGCCAGAGTCGGTGACGAGGATGGTGTGTTCCCATTGTGCCGACAGACTGTGATCGGCTGTGACAACGGTCCAGCCATCACCCAGCATTCGGATATCTTTTTTGCCGGCGTTGATCATCGGCTCAATGGTGAAAATCATGCCGGCTTTTAATGGCATGCCCTGTCCGGGTCTGCCGTAATGAACAATTTGTGGCTCTTCGTGAAACGTGCGACCGATGCCATGCCCGCAAAATTCGCGAACCACACTAAAGCTGTTCGCTTCGGCGAACGATTGAATCGCGTGGCCAATATCTCCTATGGTGGCACCAGGCTTGACCATTTTAATTCCGCGCCACATTGCCTCATAGGTAATTTCGCTGAGACGTTTGGCCTGGATCGATGTTTCGCCGATTGCAAACATACGACTGGTGTCACCGTGAAAGCCGTCTTTGATGACGGTCACATCGATATTAACGACGTCGCCGTGTTTCAGCACCTTGTCACCGGGAATGCCATGGCAAACCTGATGATTAACCGAAGTGCAAATCGATGCGGGATAAGGTTTGTGGCCGGGCGGTGCGTAGCCGAGTGTTGCCGGTACCGTTTTTTGCTGGTCGACCATGTAGTCGTGGCATAACTTGTCGAGTGTGCCGGTGGTGACGCCGGCTTTTACGTAAGGGGTGATGTAGTCGAGCACTTCGGATGCGAGGCGCCCGGCGACACGCATTTTTGTAATTTCTGCTTCGGATTTGACAACAACATTCATACGGAATTTTTCAATTGACTATCGGCAAACACAGGCGAGGATGCCGACACTTTTGTAAAGGGCAGAAGTATAACAGCCGGGTGGATTGGGCAGCAATTTTGCAGAACAAATAATGGCCAAACTCTATATTTGGCGTGCTGTTTTAGGCGTTTTAGGCTGGAAAGGCGCACCAGTATTCAAATAATGTGGGCTATTTATCCGACCTCGCCCCACCCGTCAGCCCCCTGACTTCCCGCTTTTTATGAAACGGCGCAATCACCTCCCGCTCCAGCCAAAATTTCAGCTTGCCTGTGGCAGGGTGGCGAATGCGCGCCACCACCCGCAAAACTGCCGTCTCGGAAAAGGCCATCAGCCCGGAATCATCCAGCTTGCGGTAATCGGTCGCAGGGTACGTCAGGTGCAGTGACTTTTCGGGCGTCTTGTCCAGCACATGCAAAATATCCCGGTCACAAAACCACAACTCGCCGTCGCTTTCAAAAATGCGGATTTGCGTGCCCTGGAATTCGTAATATTGCCCCTGCCATTTGGCGTAGGGCTGTTTGCGGACGAAATCAAAATAGCTGGCGAGCGATTCAAGAATGGGTTTTGCGAGCAACACACCCCAAACCGGAACAGAGAGCAAAAACGAAACCATGCCGCCCATTTTCCAGTACGCCAATCCGCTTATCGCCGCCGCGAGGGCGATGCGGATGACAAACGAGACGGCAAGGGGGAGTGGGGTGTGGTTCATTTGAACTTGCAGTATTGGCAATTTTGTGTGTATAATCAAGGGCTTTAGGAAATTCTCCGGGAGCTAAATTTTTCAACCCAGTAAATCTCCCGCACGCACCGTTAAGGTCTGCTCTTTTGGGGCAGTACAGCGCGCGGCAGACATAACCTTAACCCCAGGAAAACAGAATGTCTACCACCATGCGTCAAATGCTGGAAGCCGGTGTCCACTTCGGTCATCAAACCCGCTTCTGGAATCCAAAAATGGCACCGTACATTTTTGGTGCCCGTAACAAAATTCACATTATCAATCTCGAAAAATCGCTGCCGATGTATCAGGACGCGCTGAAGTTTGTGCGCACATTGTCCTCAAACAAAGGTACGGTTTTATTTGTCGGCACCAAGCGTCAAGCCCGTGAAATCATCATGGAAGAAGCAACGCGCGCCGGTATGCCGTTTGTTGATTTCCGCTGGTTGGGTGGCATGTTGACCAATTACAAGACCGTCAAGGGCTCGTTGAAGCGCTTGAAGGATCTCGAGTTGATGGTTGCCGAAGGCACGCTCGAAAAATTGTCGAAAAAAGAAGCGCTGACCTATTCCCGCGAATTGGAAAAACTCCAGCGCGCCATGGGTGGCATCAAGGATATGGGCGGCGTGCCGGATGCCATTTTTGTGATTGACGTTGGTTATCACAAGATTGCCGTGACCGAAG
>JANPNU010000277.1:0-9684 GCA_031427615.1 Burkholderiales bacterium | reverse complement strand
CACCAAGTTGATGATGTCGGAAGCGGGCAATTTTCCGGAGTTGGCGGCGTTTTATCACGACGAAGTTATCACTCGCGGCATGGGTTTGTTTGTTTATGCCATTGAGCGCGGCATCAAGTCAGGCGAATTTCGGCAAGTCGATATGAACCATGTGCCGCGTATTTGCGCCGCCCCGGTGGTGATGTTGATGTTATGGCGTCATTCGTTTGATCTGTGTGGCGGCAAACAAATTGATCCCGAAGCCTATTTGGCGGCGCACACCGACATGCTGATCCAATCGTTATCGGTCAGGGACACGCCATTCGCCAACGCATCGACAGCTGCAGTCGGATAATTCGACGCCTGGTTATGTCTCATGCCGAGCAAAAGTCACACGGTGTTTACGCCATCCGTTGTTAAAATAGACGAACCTAACATAACAAGTAACCATTGCAGACATTGCCCATCATGACCAACGAACAAGCCCGCTTTAATATGGTTGAGCAACAAATCCGTCCGTGGGACGTGCTCAATCAGGACGTACTCGCGCTGTTGTTTACCGTTAAACGCGAAAATTTTGTGCCGGTCGCCTACCGGTCGATGGCCTTTATGGACACCGAAGTTCCGTTGGATGAAAACGGCGAAGGTCAGTGCATGATGTCGCCAAAACTTGAGGCGCGCATTCTCCAGGAAATCGCCCCTCAATCACACGAACGTGTCTTGGAAATCGGCACCGGTTCCGGCTATCTCACTGCGTTGCTGGCCAAATCCACCGAACGGGTTGCTTCCATTGAATACTTTCAAACATTGGCCACCAGCGCGGCGGCCAAACTCGCCTCGGCCGGTATAGGCAATGTCGAAATTACCGTAGGCGACGCGGCCGCCAGCCCGGCTGCTTTTGTGCCGTCCCAGCAAAAATTTGAAGTGATTGTATTCACCGGGTCCTTGCCGGAGTTGCCAACCGCTTACCTGCCCTATCTGACAATCGGTGGCCGCTTGTTTGCAGTGATCGGTGATGCGCCAGCCATGAAAGGCACGATCATCACCAAAACCGCCGAGGCGGCGTACCACACCAGCCAATTATTTGAAACCGTGGTGCCGCCGCTTATTCATGCGCCTCAGCCATCGCGTTTTCAGTTTTAACCAATCATTTTTGTATGCGCCAGCTTTCCGCCATCGAACTCAATCAACTACTCCAGTCCCCAGCCCCAGACCGGCCGGTGGTGATTGACGTTCGCGAGCCTTGGGAGTGGGCGCTGGCCAAAATCGAAGGGGCCCTGTTTTTGCCGATGCAACAGATACCGACGCGCATCCAAGAGATCGACTCAACGCATCCTACGGTCGTAATTTGTCATCACGGTATGAGAAGTCTGCAGGTCGTCGCATATCTGCAGCGACAGGGCTTTGAGAACTTGCATAATCTTCAGGGTGGTATCGACGCATGGTCACGGACGGTTGATCGGTCCGTACCGATTTATTGATCTGCCTGACTCCGCCACTAAAGCCGCTACTAAAACCAATTTCTGTTCTATTTGTCCGAAGGTCCATTCCCACCCATGAAAAACCATACCCTCTTACGCGTTGTTGCCGGACTTTTTGCCACCACCCTGGCCGGCTCCTTTAGCAGTGTTGCCAGCGCCGCCGATCTGATGTCGATTTATCGCGACGCGGTTTCGCAGGATCCGGTATATGCCTCAGCCCGGGCCACTTATGAGGCTGCCAGGGAAGCGTCTCCACAGGCGCGTGCGGCCATTTTGCCGGCCATTTCGTTATCAGGCACCCAGACACGTTTTGACAGCGAATCAAATTCCGCAGGCATTATTCGCAACAGCGATTACACCAGCAAAGGATATTCGCTGACGCTGTCACAACCGCTGTTCAGAATGCAAAGCTGGATTGCGGTTGATCAGGCGGGGTTACAGGTTAAACAAGCCGAAGCTGTGTTTGCCGACGCCAAACAAAATATCGTCACGCGCACAGCGCAGGCCTACTTTGATGTCTTGTTGGCGCAAGACAACGTCACATTGTCGGCCGCACAGAAAAAAGCATTTGCCGAACAACTTGCCCAAGCCAAGCGTAATTTTGAAGTGGGCACCTCAACCATTGTTGATACCTACGAGGCGCAAGCCCGCTACGATTTATCCGTGTCTCGCGAAATTGCCGATCAGAATGATCTGGAAATCAAGAAAAACGCATTGCAGCAATTAATTGGTAAAAATGCACCGGCGCTGTCACCGCTACGTGATAAAGCACCGCTGGCCCTGCCAACACCGGCCGATCCCCTGTTGTGGGTGAAGGGCGCAGAGGAGGCCAGCCCCCTTATTGCCCAGTTCCGCGCAAACTATGAAATTGCCCAGAAAGAAGTCAATCGCACCCAGTCCGGACATTTGCCGACGCTCGATCTAACCGGTGGCTACTCCTATAGCGACGCGCCCTCAACCGGCACACCCTTTACCTCGAAGGGAACCTCCGTCGGCCTGGTGTTGACCATCCCGTTATTTCAAGGTGGCGGCACCCAATCAAAAATCCGCCAATCGTTGTCCAATCGCAATCGCGCCGAGCAGGATCTTGAAAACAGCAAGCGTACGGTCGGACAAAGCGTGCGCACATCCTTCCTGAACGTGACCAGTGGTGTGGCCCAGGTCAAGGCGCTGGAAGCGTCGTTGATTTCGTCACAGGCGTCGCTGGAATCAACGTTGCTTGGTAAAGAAGTGGGCGTTCGTACCAATGTTGACGTGCTTAATTCTCAGCAGCTGTTATTTCAGACCCGTCGTGATTTGCAACAGGCGCGATACACCACCATTTTGTCGCAGCTTCGCCTGAAGTCGGCAGCCGGCCGCTTGACCGAAGAAGACTTGGCGGAAATTAACCGAATATTGGTTAATTAATCACGTCTGTTTAAGCGGTGTTCCAGGCTTTTTTACGGCGAACACCGCGCCAATAAACGACTTTACCTTTATAGATGTGATTGAATGATGGCGATCGATCGGTCGGTTGCGCCGCCATGCGCGGTGGCGAAACCAAGCGCATTGGCGCTGATCGTGGCCAATAATTCACTATCTGCCAGCAATAGTTTTGCTGCTGTCATGGCATCTGCGGGGCTGGCCACGTTACGCATGGCATTGGCGTGGGTCGCCAACTGCACTGCTTCGCTGAAATTAAATGTTGATGGTCCCATGACGACCGGCTTGGCCAGCGCCGCCGCTTCAATCAGATTCTGCCCCCCCAGCGGTTCAAAGCTGCCGCCAATCATGGCCACGTCACACATGGCGTAGTAGGACTGCATTTCGCCCATCGAGTCACCGAGCCAGACGTCGGCCAGCTGTACGGTGTCGCCCGAGCCGTCGTTTGCGTCATCAATCTGGCTGCGGCGCTTGACCACCAGCCCGGTTTCCTGCAATTGGGTAAACACCGCGTCAAACCGTGTTGGATGTCGTGGCACCACCACCAGCAACGGCCGCCGGGCTTGGCCGGTCAGCGGCCAGTCCGTCACTTGCCGAAAAGCGGCAACCAGCGGCAGCTCTTCATGATCACGGGTGCTTGCCAGCAAGATCACTTTGCGGCCATCCAAGCGTTTTCGCCACGCCAGGCCCCGATTAATCGCCGCTTCATCCAGTGCCTGATCAAATTTCACATTGCCGGTCACCTCGACCGCTGTGGCACCCAGGCTGGAGAGACGCATCGCGTCGTCTGTCGATTGCGCCATGATGGCGGAGAACGAGCGTATCGCCTGACGTGCAAGCATACGAACCGGTGCAAATTTCAAATAGCCCTGTAGCGACTTTTTCGACATTCTGGCGTTGACCAAAAACGCCGGCACCTGTCGCTGTTGGCATGCAGCGAGCAGATTAGGCCATAACTCCGTTTCCATAACGATCAACATTTTTGGGCGGTGACGGGTCATAAACATACCGAGCGCCCACGGTAAGTCGTAGGGCAAATACACCACATCAATATCGTCGGCCAACAGGGAACGTGCCGTGCGGCGACCGGTTGGGGTCATACACGTCAACAGGATCGAATGATCGGCAAAGGCGAGCCGTAATTTGTCGATGAGTGGCACTGCCGCCCGCACCTCGCCGACCGAAACGGCGTGCAGCCAAATTTGCCGTTGTTTCGGCCGCGTGTTGGGCGTTGGATCGTCGGCCAGACCGAACCGCTCACCGATATGCAGGCGATAACCATGTTCCGTGCGACCGCGCAGCCATAACCGCAACAGCACCAATGGCATCGCCACATGAAACAACACGGTGTAAACAAACCGCAACATCAATGCGCCCCTGCTTCGATTTTTAAAACCGCATCGAGCACGCTATCCACCGTCACAACGGTTGGATGTTCACGACTGCCGCCACCCAAATTCACCGTGTGATGTGAGGCGGTCTCGCCCGCATATAGTCCGGTGGCCGCCGGGATGGTGGTGAGGAAAATGCCGATGGCCGGGCGTTTTAGGGCGACAGCCAAGTGCGCCAGACCGGTGTCCACACCCACCACCAGCCTGGCACCGGCCAGCACGGCTGCCGTCTGCGGCAACGTTAATGGTTCGAGCGCGCGGGCAGCGACATCACCCATGCCAGTGGCGATTTCGACGCTGCGTGCAAATTCGTCGCTGTTGCCCGCCAGCACCACCACCCGCCATCCGCGTTCTTTACAGGCACGGCCCAATTTAATCCATGACGCGACCGGCCAGCCTTTATCGGCGCGGCTGGTCGCGTGTATAAACGCGACGTAGGAGCCACCCGACAAAGCTGGGTTATCAGACGGCGCAACGGCAACACCGTAGTCACAGTCGGGCTGAATTTCGTAACGCAGAACGGTGGCGGCCAAGGCGCGGTTACGAGGCACCGCATGGGCAAGGCGATCAACTGCCACGGTATGTTGATACCAACGCGTCGCCATTGGTTCGCGTGCGCTACTTCGATCAAATCCCGCGATCGGACCGTTTGCCCAATGAGCGACGAGCGCACTCTTGAGTAATCCCTGGGTATCGATAATGAGATCGTAGCGGTGAACGTTTAACGCTTTTTTCTCGTCAAAAAAACGCAACCAGTTGGTCGGGCGCCACCAAGCGTTTCTTAAGGCGCGAAGATGCACCGTAAAAACGCTGTGGATATCCGGATGCAGTCGGACCAGCGGGGCATACGCCGCCTCCGTTACCCAGTCAATCGTGGCGTCGGGAAAGGCGCGCCGCAGGTCACGGGCAACCGGAAAATTGTGAACAACATCGCCAAGCGAGGAAAGTTTGACTAACAAGATGCGCATATCACGATTTTACGTGCTACTTGCCGCAGCGACCAATATTGGACAGACAAGCCGACGCTGGTTCGCGTAGAATTTCACGCACAATGACCCGAAAAATCCCACTTTCTGTTTGTATCATCGCCAAAGACGCAGCCAATCAAATTGCCGAATGTATTGATAGCGTCGCTTTTGCCGACGAAATTCTGGTGGTGGATTCCGGCTCCGAAGATGAGACCCGCGCCATTGCCAGCGTCCGCAACTGTCGCGTGATTGAAAAAGAATGGCTGGGATTTGGCAAACAAAAACAATTTGCCGTCACCGTAGCCAAACACGACTGGGTTTTGTGTCTGGATGTCGATGAACGCGCCACCCCCGAACTCGAGGCGAGTATTCGCGCCACGCTGGTCGCACCGTCGTGCAAAGCCTATCGTGTGGCGCGCCGCAATCGGTTTTTTGGCCGCTGGTTAAACCATGGCGAAGGGTATCCGGATTGGTCGTTACGACTGTTTCACCGTCAATTCGCCAGCTGGAGCAATGATCCGGTACACGAGGCGGTCATCACCACCGAACCGGTCGGCAAACTCGGCGGAGATTTATTGCATGAATCAGCCGAAGAGATCTCGACCTATTTGCTGAAACAAAATCGATATTCGTCGATTCACGCCGAATCGCTGTTTGAGCAAGGGGTGCGGGCGGGATATTGGCGGCTGTTTTTGAGCCCGACGGCGCGTTTTATCAAGTTCTACTTTTTGCGGCGCGGCTTTCTCGACGGTGGACCGGGATTTGCCCATGTCGCGATCGGAAGCTTTGCGGCCTTCGCCAAATACGCCAAATTGATCGAATTGACCAAAAAGTCACAGTAGGGTTGACCGCGCCATACTGCTAAAATGATGCGCTTTAGTCACTTCACTGTGCCCCGGTCGCACGGTATTAACCTGCCTATTTTACGGGTCGTGAAGTGTTTGGTTTGGCCAACTTCTCATATCAATTCATTGTGGTTCTATTTTTAATTTTCCAGCTTGCACCATCCACTACACATATGATTGCCGTCGCCCGGACGGCGCTGTTTGATTTTCTTTGGCGCGAATATCCAGATATTCGCTTCGCAGTCGAATCAAAAATCACTCGCCCAGCCTTGGCACTCATGCGCGTCCCCGTGAAATATGCAGGTTAATCGTTCATGATCATAGTCACCGGTGGTGCGGGCTTTATTGGCTGCAACTTTATTCGCGACTGGCTTGCCAACTCGACAGAGCCGGTTTGTAATCTCGACAAACTGACCTACGCCGGTAATTTGCAGTCACTGGCCGACGTTTGCAGTCATCCTCAATACCGCTTTGTCAAAGGTGACATCGGTGATCGTGGTCTGGTCGACAAATTGTTTGCCGACATCAAACCACGCGCCGTGATCAATTTTGCCGCTGAAAGTCATGTTGACCGCTCAATTCTGGGCGCGGACGAATTCATCGCCACCAATGTGGTTGGCACCTTCAATTTGCTGGAGGCAACCCGTGGTTACTGGATGACGCTGGGGGCCGACGATCAAGCCGCCTTTCGTTTTTTGCACGTTTCGACCGACGAAGTGTATGGTTCACTCGGCATGGACGACGCACCGTTTGTTGAATCGCATCGATACGAGCCAAACAGCCCCTATTCGGCGTCCAAGGCCGCGTCGGATCATTTGGTGCGTGCGCATCATCACACTTACGGACTGCCGGTTTTAACCACCAATTGTTCAAACAATTACGGCCCGTTTCATTTTCCGGAAAAACTGATTCCGCTGATGATCACCCATGCTTTGCACGGCAAACCGCTGCCGCTTTATGGCGACGGCAAAAACGTGCGCGACTGGCTTTATGTACTTGATCACTGCCGGGCGATCCGGCTGGTACTTGCCAATGGTCGTGTCGGCGAGGTTTACAACGTCGGTGGGCGTAACGAGCGCAACAATCTGCAAGTGGTGAATGCAATTTGCGTCACGCTTGATGAATTACAACCCCGCCAGGACGGCGGCAAATACGCCGACCAGATTCAATTTGTCAAAGACCGGCCGGGACATGATCGTCGTTATGCAGTGGATGCGAGCAAACTTGAGCAAGAGTTGGGCTGGCGCGCCGAAGAAACCTTTGAAAGTGGTTTGAAAAAAACCATCCGCTGGTATCTTGACCATCAGGAATGGGTGGCCGGGGTGACATCCGGCCGTTACCGCGACTGGATCAACACACAATATGGACAATTGGCATGAACCGTAAAGGCATTATTCTCGCCGGGGGCAGCGGCACACGGCTTTACCCGGTGACACAAGTGGTCTCAAAACAGCTGCTGCCAATCTACGATAAACCGATGGTGTATTACCCGTTATCGACGTTAATGCTCGCCGGCATCCGCGACATTTTGATTATTTCCACGCCGCAGGACACACCTCGTTTTACGGAATTACTCGGTGATGGCAGTAAATGGGGCCTGAATTTGTCCTATGCTGTTCAGCCGTCGCCGGATGGATTGGCACAGGCGTTTATCATTGGTGAAAAATTTGTCGGTGATGCCCCGTCCGCATTGATTTTGGGGGACAACATTTTTTACGGTCATGATCTGTCCGGCCTGTTGAATCGTGCGGCGACACGAACAACCGGTGCCACCGTATTTACCTATCCGGTGCAAGATCCCGAGCGTTACGGTGTGGCCGAATTTGATCGCGACGGCCGGGTGATTTCATTGGAAGAAAAACCGGCCAATCCAAAATCGCGTTACGCCGTGACCGGCATTTACTTTTACGACAATCAAGTTGCGGCATTCGCAAAATCACTTAAGCCGTCCAAACGCGGCGAACTGGAAATCACAGATTTGAACCGGTTGTATCTGGAGCGCGGACAACTCAACTGCGAAACCATGGGCCGGGGCATGGCGTGGCTCGATACCGGGACACATGAGTCCTTGCTCGAAGCTTCGCAGTACATTGAGACCATCGAACGCCGGCAGGGATTAAAAGTCGCGTGCCCGGAAGAAATCGCTTTTCGCCAGCGGTGGATCAATGCCGGCGATGTCGAGGCACTGGCCAAACCGATGCTCAAAAACGCCTACGGGCAATATTTGATTCGCATGTTATCGGAGACGCTTTACTAATGCGCCTCGTTGATACCACGATAACCGACGTCAAAATCATTGAGCCGACCGTATATGGGGATGCGCGCGGATTTTTTTTCGAAAGTTTTAATGAAAAACAATTTGCCGAATTGACCGGAATAACCGACCGCTTTGTGCAGGACAATCACTCAAAAAGTGCGCGTGGAGTATTGCGTGGGCTGCATTATCAAATCGAGCAGTCACAAGGCAAACTGGTGCGGGTGGTGGCTGGTGAGGTATTTGATATTGTGGTTGATTTGCGCCGCCAATCCCCAACCTTTGGGGCGCATGTGGCGGTATTTTTGTCGGCTGAAAATAAAAAAATGTTGTGGGTGCCCAAAGGTTTTGCCCATGGTTTTTTGGTGACCTCGGATGAGGCCGAATTTTTGTACAAAACCACTGACTACTACGCGCCCAAACACGAACGCAGTCTGCGCTGGAACGACCCGGCGCTAACAATTGACTGGCCGATCGCCTTGTCAGGCGAACCGCAGTTAAAAACAGCGGATGCCAATGCGCCACTGCTGGCCGATGCCGAAACATTTGTTTAAATCATGAATCCGACACGCATATTGATTACCGGCAAAAACGGCCAACTCGGTTATGAACTGGCTCGATTATTTTCGACCGCAAAGGATGTTGATGTTTTGGCTCTGGACCGCACCCAGCTCGATTTGACCAAGCCGGACGAAATGCGCAACGTGATTCGCGACCTGAAACCGGCGCTGATGATCAACGCCGCCGCCTACACGGCGGTCGATCAAGCCGAATGCGACGCGACGCTGGCCATGCAGGTCAATGGCATCGCGCCCGGTATTCTGGCCGAAGAGGCGAATCGATGTGGCGCATTGTTGATTCATTTTTCAACCGACTATGTTTTTTCCGGAGACGGCAACACGCCCTATCAGGAAACCGATGGTGTGTCGCCGCAAAGTGTGTATGGCAAAACCAAACTCGTCGGTGAGTTGGCGGTGTCGTCGATTGCCAAGCGCTATTTAATTTTGCGCGCGGCCTGGTTGTATTCGAATCGCCGCCACAATTTTTTGTTGACCATGCTGCGTCTGGCGCTCGAACGCGACCAATTAAAAGTGGTCAATGACCAGCTGGGCTCACCGACCTGGGTGCGGGATGTGGCCGAGGCAACGTCACGATTGGTGACCATCAACAACGGCGCGGTGAATACAACGGCCGCCAACGGCATTTATCATGTCACCGCAACCGGGGTTACGTCATGGTTCGGTTTTGCCGACGCCATTATTCGCCAAACCGCCGACCCACAACGACGCGTAAAACAAGTTGAGGCGATCACCACCGCCGAATATCAGGCGCCCGCGCCGCGGC
>JANPNU010000276.1:0-1667 GCA_031427615.1 Burkholderiales bacterium | reverse complement strand
GGATAGTTTTTTCTCAACTGAAGTCAAAAATCCTTTTTGGTATTCGATGTCTTTTAAGATAGATTCTTTCTCTTTAGCCATGTCTACCATACCAGTAAGCGGAATAGCCGAAATGGAGCGTTCACCCGGCTTGCCGTCATTGACTGTCACCAGCCGCCGGCGATTCACACCCCAAGGCACCTCGTTCTCATTTTTGCACGCCGTCACACAGCCGTTACATTCGATGCAGCGCTCGGCGTCACAGATAAATTTCATTCTTGCCATGATATTTCTCCTTTATCCGTTCGTTCAAGCCACAACGACTTGGCACAGCGTCGTTTTTGTTTCCTGCATCATCGTCACCGAGTCGTAACCGTAGGTGGTTACCGTATTCACCGCCTCGCCACGCACGATTGGTGCCGCGCCTTTTGGATACTTGTCGAGTAAATCTGCGCCCTGCCACCAGCCAGCAAAATGGAACGGAATAAACGTCGTGCCCGAAGCAACTCGCTCGGTTAACATTGACTTCACTTTGATTTTCGCGCCGGTCGGTGATTTCACCCATACATACTGGTTGTTTTTGATGCCACGAGCCTCGGCATCTTTAGGATTGATCTCGACAAAATTCTCCTGCTGCAATTCCGCCAGCCACGGATTCGAGCGGGTCTCATCGCCACCGCCTTCATATTCAACCAATCGACCAGAGGTCAGAATCAGCGGGAACTCCTTGCTAATGTCCTTATTCTTCTCCTGTACCGACTTGTACAAGGTTGGCAAGCGCCAGAAGGCACCCTTCTTGTCTTCGTGCGTCGGATACTTGGCGATCATGTCTGGCCGTGGTGAATACAACGGCTCACGATGCATCGGCACTGGATCCGGAAAGTTCCATACCACGGCACGGGCCTTGGCATTACCAAACGGATGACAACCGTGATTTTTGATGACGACCCGCTGGATACCACCGGACAAATCGGTTTTCCAATTTTTGCCTTCGGCGGCTTTTTGTTCGGCCTCGGTCAACTCCGCCCACCAGCCGAGTTTCTTCATCAGCACGTGGTCAAATTCCGGATAACCCGTGGTGATGTCGGCGCCCAGCGAATGGGAGCCGTCTTCGGCCAGCAGTGAAACACCATCACGCTCCACACCAAAGTTGGCGCGGAAATTACCACCGCCATCCATGACGTGTCTGGACGTGTCATACAGATTTGGCGAACCCGGATGTTTCATTGCCGCCGTGCCATAACAAGGCCATGGCAAGCCAAAATAATCGCCATTCAGGTTGTAACCGGTTTCTTTATCAATCACATCCTTGGTGCAACGCAAGGTTTTGATGTCGAAAGCGGCCATATTGCGCATATGCGCTTTGAGCCGCTCGGGCGACTGGCCGGTATAACCAATGGTCCAGGTACCACTGTTTATTTCGCGCAAAATATCTTCAACCACCGGTTCCTGATAAGAGCCGGCGGCTTTCATCAATGCGATATTTTGTTTGCCATCGCGTTTACCCAACAACTGATCACCAAATCCCATGCGGGTGGCAAAATCGTACATGATGGCGTGGTCGGAGCGAGATTCAAACAGTGGGTCGATGACTTTTTCGCGCCACTGGAGCGAGCGATTGGATGCCGTCACGGATCCCACACATTCAAACTGGGTGCAAGCCGGCAACAGATACACCCCGTCTTTGC
>JANPNU010000275.1:0-3702 GCA_031427615.1 Burkholderiales bacterium | reverse complement strand
GGTCAAGGCGCGGTGATCAACAATCCAGCGCCGCCGACAATCGCAACGCGTCACGGGTTTCCCTGACATCGTGCACACGAAGAATCGCCGCGCCCTGTTGTGCAACATACAATGCCGCAAGCACACTTGGCACGAGCCGGTCATTAACTGCGCGTGCGAGCATGGTCTGAAACATGGATTTGCGCGAAACCCCAATGAGAATGGGATAGCCGGTGGCAACAAATTCTGACGTGGCGCGCAATAGCGCCAGATTATGTTCAAGGGTCTTGCCAAAACCGATTCCGGGATCAATTACAATTTTGGCACGTGCGATGCTGGCTGCTTCACAAACAGCGGCACGATCAAGCAAAAACGCCCTCACTTCGGAAACCACATCGTCGTAATGCGGCGCGACTTGCATGGTGGATGGCAACCCGCGTTTGTGCATGAGGCAGACATAAACACCGGCCGCAGCACACGCCTCCACGGCACCCGGCGCTTGCAATGCATTGACGTCATTTACCATCACGGCACCGGCGCGGATTGCAGCCTGCATAACCTGTGGCTTTTGTGTATCAATCGACAACGGTACGGTTGGATGCAACTTCGCCAAAGCCACAATCACAGGGATCACCCGATCCAATTCTTCATTCAAGTCGGCCGGCGCGGCACCGGGCCGGGTTGACTCACCACCGATATCGAGAATATCAGCGCCCTCATCGATCAACTTGACGGCGTGCTTGATAGCATCATCATGTGAAAGAAATTTACCGCCGTCTGAAAATGAGTCCGGCGTGACATTCACAATGCCCATAATGCGCGGTCGATCGGTGCCCAAAATAATGTTTGCGTTCATAAACGTATCACGCCAAACCCCGGGTGGAAATGATTGATTGTCGAACTAAATGGCACAAATGGAAACGGGCGGATTTCTCCGCCCGTTCGTAAGCTTGCTTTGAAAACAAAGGTTATTGCACACCTTCGGCTGCCGGTGGCTCTTTCACATCCGCTGTCTTGCCAGTATCTTCCGTGGCCGGTGTCGTAACACCATCGCCCCCGCCGTCACCATCCCGCTTCGATTTGAAGCGCAATGTCGATGGTTTTGGTGCGCGCATTTCGCGGCCTTCCATGATGTCCTTGATCTGATCGGCATCAATTGTTTCGACTTCCAGCAGGGCCTTTGCCATCGCTTCAACTTTGTCGCGATTTTCCTCAATGACCTTTCTGGCCAGCGCGTATTGCTCATCAATGATGCGACGAATTTCCCCATCGACCTTGCGCATGGTTTCTTCCGAAACACTGGTCTGACGGGTCATCGATCGGCCCAAAAAGACTTCACCTTCGTTTTCAGCATAAACCATGGTGCCGAGGGCGTCGGACATGCCGTACCGTGTCACCATGTCCCGCGCCAAATGCGTGGCGCGCTCGAAGTCATTGGAGGCGCCCGTGGTCATTTGATTCATGAAAACTTCTTCGGCAATCCGGCCACCAAACAGAATGGCGATACGGTTCAACAAATACTCACGGTTATAGGCATACCGATCCTGCTCCGGCAATTGCACGGTTAATCCAAGTGCACGGCCACGCGGGATGATGGTGACTTTGTGCACCGGATCACTGTTCGGCAACAAGTAGCCCAAAATGGCATGACCCGACTCGTGATAGGCGGTATTCATGCGCTCTTCTTCCGGCATCACCATCGAACGCCGCTCGGCACCCATGATGATTTTGTCTTTGGCGCGCTCGAAATCTTCCATGTCGACCAACCGTTTGGCGGCACGGGCGGCAAACAATGCCGCTTCGTTTACCAGATTGGCCAAGTCGGCACCAGACATACCGGGCGTGCCACGGGCGATCACTTCCGCAACCACGTCAGGCGCAATCGGCACCTTACGCATGTGCACCAATAAAATCTGTTCACGGCCGCGAATATCCGGCAACGACACCACCACTTGACGATCAAATCGACCCGGCCGCAACAAGGCTGGATCAAGCACGTCCGGGCGATTGGTTGCGGCGATCACAATCACGCCAACATTCGCTTCAAAGCCATCCATCTCTACCAGCAACTGGTTCAGGGTCTGCTCGCGCTCGTCGTTACCGCCGCCAAGTCCGGCACCACGCTGGCGGCCGACCGCGTCGATTTCATCGATGAAAATAATACACGGCGCACTTTTTTTCGCCTGTTCAAACATGTCGCGCACACGCGCCGCGCCAACACCAACAAACATTTCCACAAAATCCGAGCCGGAAATCGAGAAAAACGGCACCTTGGCTTCACCGGCAATGGCCCGCGCCAGCAATGTTTTGCCGGTACCAGGTGAGCCAACCATCAATACACCACGCGGAATACGTCCGCCTAGCTTTTGGAATTTTGTTGGATCGCGTAAAAAATCGACCAGCTCAGCCACTTCTTCTTTGGCTTCGTCGACACCCGCCACATCGGCGAACGTGATGGGATTGGTATTTTCATCGAGCATACGCGCGCGGCTTTTGCCGAACGAAAATGCGCCACCTTTGCCGCCGCCCTGCATTTGCCGCATGAAATAAATCCAAACACCAATCAACAACAGCACCGGGAATGCGGAAATAAACATCTGCAGCAAGAATGATTGTTCGTCAGGCGGACGCGCCTCGACTTTTACGCCCGCCTTTAACAGATCGTCAATGGTGTAAATACTTGGTGGCAGGTATACAACGTAGGATTTATTGTCGCGAGAGACCACCTTGGCGACCTTGGGTCCCTCTTCCTTGTAACTGACAATATTGCCAGACTTGGCTTCACTCATCATGGTTGAATAGTCCATGACATCTCGCGGCGCATTTCGCCCGGTCAGCTGCATGAACACCATCATCAGCACAATGCCGACAACCAGCCACACACCGATACCCTTGATCCAATTATTGTTCACGCTGCAAACCCCAATCTAAGCCCGCACTATGCGGAATGGTTATTTTAATCCCAAACGGCCGACTTTAATAAGCTGAATTGACCGCCTTTGGCTGTCAAACCGACTCGGTTGACTTGCCTTTCAGACCACGCCCAAACAGAAAAACTTCCCGACTTTCATCACGTGAGGCGTCCGGTTTCTTGGTGGCCACCTTCAGAAAATTTTCACGCATCAACTTCACGAACGGGTCAAATCCATCGCCCTGAAATACCTTGACCAAGAAACAACCGTTTGGTTTCAGAAACTTCACTGCAAAATCCAGTGCCAACTCGCCCAGCGCATACAGTCTGGCCTGATCCGTGAGGACGATACCTGTCAGATTGGGGGACATATCGGAAATAACAAGGTCTATCGGCTGATTATTAAGGGCCGCAATGACGCCATTCATGCCTGCGTCACTCGAAAAATCCGCCTCAATAAAATGTACTTTCTCGATCGACTCCATGGGCAACATGTCGATCGCAATCACTTTGCCCTTGGCACCAACCTTTTTGATCGCCATTTGGGACCAGCTGCCGGGTGCGGAGCCCAAATCAACCACCACCATGCCCAGCTTTAATATTTTTTCGGTATCGTCCACTTCCTGCAATTTGAAGTACGAGCGTGACCGCAGCCCCTGTTCATTGGCTTTTTTGACGTATATATCCGAGAGGTGGCGTCTTAACCAGTCACGACTATTTTTTGGGCGAGCATTGGACATAGAGACTGAATTACGATTGGTTTTAGATGGCAGGCGGGTACAAACACCGCAAAGATGCAAATTTTTTGCCTT
>JANPNU010000274.1:0-10589 GCA_031427615.1 Burkholderiales bacterium | reverse complement strand
GATATCCTTAGCGTTTAAAAGTGTAATTTTCAAGGGGCTTGACCTTCAAGTGGGTTGAAAGATTCCAATCATGCCATTGTTTCAAAAAAAACCGAAGAGAGTAAGCTGGGGAAGCTCTGATCAAGTCCATTTCGTCGCCATACGTTGTTGCTTACACAAAAAAAATCTCCCTACATATCAAACATATGCCGCGTCGAATTGTTTGTGCTCGCGCCTGGTCTGGCTTAGAACTGAACTTAATCAGCGCTTCCCCAGGCAAATATTGCCACCCGCCGACGCCAAACAAATGTGGGTGAAGGTGGTTGCGGGCCAAAAAAAGTGGAGCAGGTTGACCCAAATGTTGTTGGAACGCCGCCAATCATGAAGTCTCTTTTGTCGATGGTATCGGCCATTCAATTTCGCCCGCGGCTGTTAAGTCATCTGCCGACCTATAACCGTGGCGATTTTGCCGCTGACTTGGGCGCGGGATTAACCGTCGGGATTGTGGCGCTGCCACTGGCAATGGCCTTTGGAATTGCGTCCGGTGCCCGACCCGACCAAGGGCTGGTGGCAGCCATTGTCGCTGGCTTTATTATTTCCGCATTTGGTGGATCACGTGTGCTGATAGGCGGTCCGGCCGGTGCATTTGTGGCGTTGTTGTACGCCATTGTTGCCAAATACGGCATCGCCAATTTGTTGCTCGCCACCATGATGGCCGGGGTGCTTTTGTTCCTGTTGGGCGCATTCAAGCTCGGTACGTTGGTGCGATATGTGCCGGTGTCGATCATTATTGGCTTCACCGGCGGGCTTGCGGTGATTATCGCCACCTCGCAGGTCAAAGATTTTTTAGGGTTGGCCACTGGCAACATTCCGTCGAATTTTTTCTCGCAGGTTGCCGCGATTGCCGCCAGCATTCATACCGTCAATTGGCTGGCCCTGTTTATCGGGCTGTCGTCATTGCTGTTAATCGTGCTGTGGCCGGTTGGATATCAGTTGCAGGCGGTTCGATGGAAACGAATTTTGGCCAAGCTGCCGTCGACATTAATTGTGTTGGTCGTTTGGTCGCTGTTTGTCTGGATGTTGGATTTGCCAGTGGAAACCATCGGCACCAAATATGGCGAGCTGCCCAGTGGCATCCCCATGCCAACCATGCCTTCGTTTGACTGGCGGACCGCCCAACACCTGGTGGCACCGACGCTGGCGATTGCTGCGCTGTGTGCAATCGAATCATTGTTGTGCGCCAGAATGGCCGATGGCCTGATTAATGATCGACACGATCCCAATCAGGAGTTGATGGCGCAGGGGCTGGCGAATTTTGTTACGCCATTGTTTGGTGGTATTACCGCAACCGGCACCATCGCCCGTACGGTGACCAATATTCGGGCCGGGGCCCGCTCGCCAGTCGCGGGTATCGTGCATGCATTGGTGTTGTTGGTATTTTTGTTGGTGGCCGCGCCGCTGGCAGTGCATATTCCGCTGGCCGCATTGGCCGCCATTTTGTTGTGGACGGCATATGCCATGGGGGACTGGAAGGAGTTTGGCAAACTCGGACAGTACTCGATGTTTTATCGCACGACCTTGTTATCAACCTTTTTGCTCACGGTGATTTTTGATTTGATTGTGGCGATTCAAGTCGGCTTGATTTTGTCGAGCCTGTTTTTTATTTACCGCATTTCGTCGCTGACCAAAATAGATCAAATAGACCTTCCGGCAGATGTGGCGGTGCGGGCAGATGGCAGGCAGGTTGCCGCCTATTCATTGTTTGGGTCGCTGTTTTTTGGCAGTGTCAGCAAATTGGAATTGTTGCTGGACCCACAGCGGAAATTGCCGGACGTGCTTATTCTGGAAATGCATCAGGTGATCAATCTCGATACCACCGCGCTGGATGCCTTGGCAAACTTACATCGACACATTCATCGGTCGAACGGCCGAATGATTTTGGTGGGCTTGAATGAGCAGCCGTTGTCGTTGCTGAGCCGCAGCCATTTTGTCGAGCAACTTGGCACCGAAAATCTGGCGGCATCCATGACCGCAGCATTACAATCCATCGCCGACTAACGTCGTGCAAAGTGGGCTATTGGCGCGCGGATTGAGGCAAAAACGAGCCAAACGGCAATATAGGAGCGGGGTTCGGTTTTTCAACGGTTGCGTTGCAGGTGCGGTCGTTTGCCCACCTCCACATTCACCAGCGTATCTTTCTGATTGCGTATAACGCCAAACTTGGCGATTCCGCCGGGTTTGAGCGCCGCGATTGCGGCCATGGCCGTCACACTATCCTGAATGGGTTGGCCGTTAATTGAGACGATTACGTCGCCTGATTTCATACCGCCTTTATCTGCCGGACTGCCGCGATTGACTGACGACACCAGCGAGCCGCGTGCGGACCCCAGTTTTAAAGACTCCGCCAACTCGGGTGTGACGTCCTGCGGTGAAATGCCAACAAAGCCGCGGGTGACCGAGCCATCTTTAATAATTTGCTCCATCACATCCTTGGCCATGGATACCGGGATGGCAAACCCAATGCCGAGTGAACCACCGGTACGCGAATAGATCACGCTATTGATGCCCAACAGGTTGCCGTTAATATCCACTAACGCGCCGCCGGAGTTGCCTGGGTTAATGGCGGCATCGGTTTGAATAAAGTTTTCGTAACGATTCACACCCAGGCGATTGCGTCCGAGGGCGCTGATGATGCCCATGGTGACGGTTTGACCCACACCAAACGGATCGCCGATGGCCAACACCACGTCACCCACTTGCGACTTTTCCGACTGGCCAAACGTGACCGCCTTGAGCCCCGTGCCTTCGACCCGCAACACGGCCAAATCCGTTTCGGGATCGCTGCCAACCAATTTGGCCGGCAGCACCCGCCCGTCACCAAACGACAATTTAATATCGCGTGAATTGGCCACGACGTGATCGTTGGTCAGGACGTATCCACCTTTTGCATCCGCGTTGACGATCACACCAGAACCAAGGCTGGCTTGTTGACTGCCGGTATTGCCTTCACCGTCGCCTTCACCGTCCCCCTCCGGCAGGCCAAAAAAACGGCGGAATAAGGGATCGTTGGCAAGCGGGTGGTTCTTTTGCAAGCCGGTATTGCGTGACGACGACACGTTGACGACAGACACTTTGGCGCGGGCGGCGGCCTCCGCAAATGAGGCGCGATTGCCAACGGAATTGGTGACAGGCGTCAGCGCCCCAATCAGTCCGGCGGGCGTGGGTGCTTCGCGAAATTCCACCACGTTTTTTCGCCACGGATTCCAGTCCGGACGAATCAACGTCACCACAAATACCACCGCCAATGTGACGGTTACAAATTCAGCAAAAATTAACCACAGACGACGCATAACCAATATTCGCTTCAATATTAATGAGGGGGAGTCATGAAGGATGGGGGCGGAATGCCAAAAATCAAATGGGATGCACAACCGACATTATCGTCGGTTGTGCCCATCCCCGCCCAGTCATTAAGGGGCGATTATTTTTTCAACGAATCACGAATTTCGCGCAGGAGAACCACGTCTTCCGGTGTGGCGGCAGCCGGCGCGGCATTTTTGAGCTTATTCATTTGTTTGATCATCAAAAAAATGATGAAAGCCAAAATGGCGAAATTAATCGCAATGGTAATGAAGCTGCCGTAGGCAATCACCGCGCCGATTTTTTTCGCCTCGGCCAATACCAGCCCGGTTGCCTGCCCATTGAGCGGAATGTACATATTGCTGAAGTCGAGACCACCGGTCAGTTTGCCAACAATCGGCATGATCAGATCACCCACCACCGAGTCAACAATCTTGCCAAAGGCCGCGCCGATGATGACACCGACCGCCAGATCCATCACATTCCCTTTAACGGCAAATTGTCGAAACTCGCTCATCATTCCCATGTTTCACCCCTTTTATTTGTGACCCAGATCGAAAAATGCGCCGGTTCCACTCTATGTTTTGGTGAAATTGCTGTCAATGACGACCTGCAATTTCAATCGGTCATTTATGCAACGATAAAAGAAAACGCAATAAAATCAATACGTTGCCAGCAAAAATTCGGCTGATTTTGTCAAGGGGCTTTAAGTTGTAGCGCGCAATAGATTAAAATATCGGTTGTCCTGTTTTGACGACCCATCCCATGCCCATTTGGCAGGCCCACCCGGCCGGCCGGTCGGTTCCGACTTCCCTCACTTGCCAGGCCTATTTCAGCTATGAGTGCAATTGCCTTGAATGATGTTGACCCTAAAAAACGCCGCACATTGGTTATTGGCGGATCTGTTGTTGGCGCGGTTGCGGGCGCCGCCGCCGCGTTACCGTTTGCATACAGCATGTTTCCATCTGATCGTGCCAAAGCAGCCGGTTCGGCGGCTGAATTTGCGATCGACAAATTGGAGCTCGGCCAACTGGTGACGGTTGAGTATCGCGGTGCGCCACATTGGGTGATTCGCCGCACGCCGGAAATGATCGCGCAATTGGCCAAGAATGACGCCTTGTTGGCCGATCCAAAATCGGAAGATTCAAAACAGCCGCCGACGGCAAAAAATGCCCATCGTTCGATCAATCCAGAATTTTTTGTGGTTAAAGGTGTGTGTACCCATTTGGGTTGTTCACCCACCATGCGCAAAGAAATTGCGCCGGAAGATTTGGGCGCGGATTGGCCGGGTGGATTTTTCTGCCCATGCCATCAATCAAAATTTGATATGGCCGGCCGGGTTTTCAAGGGCATGCCGGCACCAAAAAATCTGGAAGTCACCGCCTATCGCTTCATTGACAAAAACACCATCGAGATTGATGCGGATATGAAAGCTGTTGCCGCTGCCGCATCAACCGGCGTGGCTGCCGAAAGCAAAGGAGCATAACGATTATGGCAAGCGGACCAAAACCAGAAATCTCCCCGCCAATCAGCGGACCACTGGGTCAACTGGTGGTATGGGTTGACCAGCGTTTTCCATTAATGTCGCTCTGGAAAGACCATCTTTCCGAATATTACGCACCAAAGAATTTTAACTTTTGGTACTACTTCGGCTCCCTCGCCATGCTGATTCTGGTGATGCAAATTGTCACCGGTATTTTCCTGACGATGAATTACAAACCCGATGCCACCCTGGCGTTTGCGTCGGTGGAATACATCATGCGTGATGTGCAGGCGGGTTGGTTGATCCGTTACATGCACTCAACCGGCGCGTCGATGTTTTTCCTGGTGGTGTATTTGCATATGATGCGTGGCTTGATGTACGGGTCGTATCGCAAACCGCGTGAGTTGATCTGGATTTTTGGTTGTTTGATTTATCTGACGCTGATGGCCGAGGCGTTTTTTGGTTATTTGCTGCCTTGGGGACAAATGTCCTACTGGGGCGCGCAGGTGATTATTAATCTGTTTGCAGCCATTCCCTTTATCGGCCCGGATCTGGCGGTATGGATTCGTGGTGACTACAACATCAGTGATGCCACCCTGAATCGCTTTTTTGCCTTTCACGTCATAGCCCTGCCGTTGGTGTTGTTGGGCTTGGTGGCAGCACACATCATGGCGTTGCATGAAGTTGGCTCCAACAATCCTGACGGCATTGACATCAACAAACACGTTGACCCTAAAACCGGTATTCCCAAGGACGCCATCCCGTTCCATCCGTATTACACGGTCAAGGATATTGTGGGTGTGGTGGTGTTTCTGGCGCTGTTCTCGGCGATCGTTTTTTTCGCACCGGAAATGGGTGGTTACTTCCTTGAGGCACCCAATTTTGTGCCGGCGGATCCATTACAAACACCGGCTCACATTGCTCCTGTCTGGTATTTCACGCCGTTCTACGCCATGTTACGTGCCATCCCATCGTTTTTTGGCTCGGCATTTTGGGGCGTGATGGTGATGGGTGCGGCCACCATGATTTTATTTGCCTTGCCATGGCTTGATCGCGGCAAGGTTAAGTCAATCCGTTATCGTGGTCCGATCTACAAGTGCTTTCTGACCGCCTTTGTCATCAGCTTTGTGGTGCTTGGGTATCTCGGCGTGGTGCCCACCACCGTATGGGGTCAAATTCCAAATGCGATTCCGGTGATTGGTGGGGTAGACACGGCGACCTTGGCATCGCGCATCTTGACTGCTGTGTACTTTGCGTTTTTCTTGTTGATGCCTTGGTACACCCAAAAAGAAATCCCGAATGAGTTGCCAGAGCCGGAAAGGGTGACGAAATAATGAAATCAAATATGATTCGATCACTTTTGGGTGCCCTGGTCGCCACCATTGTATTTTCCGCACCCGTAATTGCCGCCGGTGGCGCAGCCGTTCATTTGGATGATGCGCACGTTAATTTGAAAGACGAAGCCTCGCTGCAGCGCGGCGCGCGTAACTTTGTCACCAACTGCCTGAACTGCCACAACGC
The DNA here is from genome assembly GCA_031427615.1 of Burkholderiales bacterium. Classification (GTDB taxonomy): domain Bacteria; phylum Pseudomonadota; class Gammaproteobacteria; order Burkholderiales; family Usitatibacteraceae; genus UKL13-2. Next base: position 4,246 of record JANPNU010000274.1, on the reverse strand, counting down.
CCAATTTATGCGCTGGGGACATTTGACACAGATTGGTTTGACTGAGGAACAAATCAAAACCAATCTGATGTTTAACCCGGACGCAAAAATGAGCGACTACATGACGTCTACGCTCAAACCGCAAGACGCCAAGGACTGGTTTGCCGGTGTGCCGCCGGATTTGACGCTGGTGGCCCGTGTGCGTGGTTCGAACTGGATCTATACGTTTTTACGATCATTTTATGTGGACCCAACCACCCCATCGGGCTGGAACAACACCGTGTTTCCTGGCGTGAGCATGCCGCATGTGTTGCACGACCTGCAGGGTGCGGCTGCCAAGGTGGTGGTGGGTGAAAAAGAATCACACGGTAAAAAAATCGCGGTCACCAAAATTGTTTTGGAGCGCGCCGGCACCATGTCACCACAGGAATACGATCAGTACGTGCGTGATTTGGTGAATTATTTGACGTTTATGGGCGAGCCCGCACAAGTGAAACGCACCCAGCTGGGCGTGTGGGTGTTGTTTTTCCTGGTCATCGCCTTTTTCGCCGCTTTATTGGTCAAGCGCGAATATTGGAAAGACGTCAAATAATGACCGCCGTTTTATTCATGCGCCGGACTAGGCGACCAAGTTTGGTCCGGCGTTCATCAGTCTTACAAGAATCAGTAGTTCACAAAAGAAATAGGTACGCATCATGATGACCCTGTACTCCGGCACCACCTGTCCGTTTAGCCATCGCTGTCGCGTCGTGTTGTATGAAAAAGGCATGGACTTTCAGATTCTGGATGTGGATTTGATGAACAAGCCAGAAGATCTGGCGGTGATGAATCCCAATAACCGCACCCCGGTGTTGGTTGAGCGTGATTTGATTTTGTACGAATCCAACATCATCAACGAATATATCGACGAGCGTTTCCCGCATCCACAGTTGATGCCGGCCGATCCGGTCATGCGTGCCCGTGCGCGACTCATTTTGTATCGCATGGAAAGCGAGATTTTTAACCACGTTGATTCACTTGAGCGTGGCAAACCGGCCACCTTTGAAAAGGCCCGTTTGTACATTCGCGAAAACCTGATTCAGTTGGCGCCGATTTTTGTCAAACAGAAACACATGCTGGGTGACGATTTTTCAATGCTTGATGTGGCCATTGCCCCCTTGTTATGGCGCCTTGACCACTATCAGGTGGATATGCCAAAAACGGCTGCGCCATTGCTCAAATATGCCGAGCGGTTGTTTTCACGTCAGGCATTTATTGATTCGATGACCGCGTCTGAAAAGGCGATGCGCCGATAAAAAGGCCGCAGCCGGACGGGCGGTGGCCAACCAGTCGCGCCCGTTTCTGTCGCGAAATATTGATGCACAGAAAAATTATGGTTCGCCTCGCGGTAATATCATACGACCATGAGTGATCTATCCACGAAACCGTATTTGATTCGCGCCATTTTTGAATGGTGCAATGATGCCGGTTTCACCCCGTACCTGAGTATCAAGGTGGATGAAAATGTGCGCGTGCCAATGGAGTACGTCATAAACGGCGAAATTGTTTTATCAATTGCCACCTTGGCGACCCGTGACCTGACCATTGGCAACGAATGGCTGCAATTTTCAGCCCGATTTAACGGTGTTTCGCGCGAAATTTCGGTGCCGATTTACGCGGTGCAAGCGATTTTTGCCCGGGAAAACGGACGCGGTTACTTTTTTGAGGCCGAAGCAGCCCCCGCGCCCGATCTGGCGATGGTCCCCACCCCCGACCCGTCCACGGCACCTTTGTCGTCTGTCTCGACCCCACCTTATTTGCAGGCGGTGCCCTCAGCCACGCCGGATGCGACCGCTTCGAATCATGCAAAAAATGGTTTCAGCGGATCCATCACAGCGGATTCGCCTGCCGACGGCATCTTGACGGATCAACCCAGTGGCTTGGAAACGCCGGCGAATCCGGATGCGCCCGATTCTCCCAACGCTCCCAACGTTCCCAAAGGTCCGCCGCGTGGCAATCTGCGTGTGATCAAGTAATTCGTAATGTGTGTGCCACAAACACGCAGGGTTTGTTATGCTTTCATCAATCAATTGAAGGGGTGGTTGTTATGAACATGAGTGTTGCAGAGGTGCTTACCGATAAAGCCAAACAATCGCCGGCTTCCGGCGCGACCCTGTTCACCATTGGTCCCGACCAGGGGGTGGCCGAAGCCGTTGCCATCATGGACGAAAAAGAAATCAGCTCGGTGATTGTCATGGAAGGGTCGACCATGCACGGGCTGATTACCTTGCGCGAAATATTAGCGGCGCTGCATACACGCGGCGGGGCAATTTTGCAGGCCAAATGCAGCGACGTGATGAAAGCCAATCCGCCAACCGCCAAGCCAGGCGACACGGTCGATCATTTGCGTCAACTCATGACCGAATTGCATATCACCCATGTGCCGGTGATGGATAACGATGTTGTGGTTGGGATTTTGTCGTTTTTTGATATTGCCAGAAGCGCAATTAAGGACGCGACGTTTGAAAATCAGCTGCTCAAGCAGTACATCAGGAATTGGCCGGCCTGATTTTTTGCCGAGATTGTCTGCGCCAATAAAATGTCGCCGTCTGCATGACCAGGGCGGCCACAACGGCAAGCAAAAATGTTTTTGCGATTCCCAGTGTGGCCAGTTGCCACGCCACCACAAAACAAAACGCTGCCAGTGAACTCAAGCCGCTCACCAGTGAGCGCAACAACGCAATCGCCGCCGTACCACCGCAACGGGCATGAATAAAAACGGCCAATACCGGCGTCAGAACCGGTGCCAGTGCCGCGATGCCGCTCCATACCTGACCAACGGTTTGGGCAAAAGTGGTGACGCCGTAGGTTAATGCCGCGCCAATCGCCATCCGCAACAATAATTCACCGGGCGGCAAGGCGCTGGGCGCGTCGGCCGAGGCGCTATTTATTTTTGGATAAAGTCTTGGGCCAATCACCAACAATGCCAACACCAGCATCACGGCACCGAATAGCGGCAGTGGATTGGCTGCGACCAACATGGCTGCGGCAAGCCACGCCACTAATCCAACAGCCAGTGCCGCGCCCCAATTTGAACGTCGCGCCGTCCACGCATATCCCAATCCAAATGCAATGACCGTAAAAACCGAGGTGAGCGTGAACAACGCCGCGCCACCGGCAAACACCGTTCCGTGTTCCAGGGCCAGCAAAAATAAAATCGGTCCGACAATCACCGGCATGCCGGCCACCCATCCCGCCATACTCGGTCCGTAGCGTTTGGCAATGATGGAAATGACCGCAAGAAAGAACGGAACCATCAACAATTTAAGAGCGAGCACCCGCGTCAACCAATCTGGTAATGCATCAACACGCCAACAAATATCGCCGCGCCGTACCAGTTGTTATGCAAAAACGCGCGAAAACATTTTGCGCGCTCCCGCTTGCGAATCAGGGTGTAGTGATAAATCGATATCCCCGCCGCCGCAGTCAGGCCCAGCCAATAGGGCCAGCCGAGACCGATCGTCTTGCCGATCACAAGCAGAAAAATGAGCGACAACAAATAACAAAACATGACCGTGGCAACATCCAATCGGCCGAAGAAAATTGCCGACGTGTGCAGGCCGAGTTTGACATCATCATCACGATCGACCATGGCGTATTCGGTATCGTAGGCAATGGTCCAGACAACATTCGCCGCCATCAGCCACCACGCAATGGCCGGAATCGTATTGGTGATCGCGGCAAACGCCATTGGAATACCGAAACCAAAGGCGACACCCAATACCGCTTGGGGCATGACAAAAAAGCGTTTGGTGAACGGGTAACTCGCCGCCAGTAATGCCGCAACCAAACTCAACAGCAGGGTCAGTGTATTCAAAAAAACAATCACCAGCACTAAACCGACTAGTGCCAGTGTTGCCGCCACCAGCAGCGCTTCTGTTGGTGAGATTTCGCCGGATGCGAGTGGTCGCAATGCCGTGCGGGCAACGTGTCGATCAATATCGCGATCCGCATAGTCGTTGATTGCACAACCCGCCGAACGCATCAACACCGTGCCGATTACAAACACGGTCAGGATGATTGAATCCGGCGAAATCGATGCGGTGTTCGAGTCCTATGCCGCATTGAAGTCCTTGATCGAGTCGGGCCGCCTGCGCGTGCTCGCCAGCACGTCGCCCAAGCGCACCGGCTATTTGCCCTTGGCACCGACGGCGCAAGAGGCTGGGGTGCCGGGTTACGAAGTGGTCGGTTGGAACGCACTCGCCGCACCGGCCGGCACGCCTGCTGA
>JANPNU010000273.1:0-1843 GCA_031427615.1 Burkholderiales bacterium | reverse complement strand
TTACGTCCGTTGGCATCGGCATTGGTGCCGTCACGGCAATTGTGTTGGTTTATCGGGGACGTGCGGCGCGCGCAGATGCGGAAACGGCACAGGCAGAGGCCACCCGGCATGAATTGGAAAAACAGGTTTTGGAAGCCCGGCTAAAGCTGATGCAGGCGCAAATTGAGCCGCACTTTCTGTTTAATACGCTCGCCAATGTTCAGCATTTGACCGAAGCCAATCCGCCGTTGGCGAGTAGGACATTAGAGAGCCTGATTACCTATTTGCGCGCAGCTTTGCCACAAATGCGTGAAGACACCACCACGCTTGGTCGGGAAGCCGCCATGGCAAGGGCATACCTCGATATTCAGGAGGTTCGAATGGGCGCGCGCCTGACATTTTCTGTGGATGTGCCGGATGCGCTGGCACGGGAATCTTTCCCACCAATGATGTTGTTAACTCTGATTGAAAATGCCATCAAGCACGGAATTGATCCGCTCCCCCAGGGCGGGCATATTCACATTAGCGCCAGGTGTGACGCCGACCAACTTGAGTTGAGTGTGGCCGATACCGGGCAGGGTTTATCAACGTCGACTGGCATTGGTGTTGGGTTAACAAATATTCGCGAACGTCTCGCCACTATTTTTGGTAAAAAAGCAAAACTGCTAATTGAAGAAAATCTACCGACAGGCATTGTTGCGCGAATATTGATCTCTAGGTTATGAGAAGAAAGTCATTGGACCCGCATAGTGGAAGCGAAGTGTGCAAAGCGCATTAATTTGTGATGACAGCGAGGGTCGGGGTTTCGCCCAGTCAAACTGCTTTGACTGGGTGCCGGACGAGTCGGCGGTCCATATCTGGGCTGCCGTTGCCAGCAGGAGCGAAGTGTGCAAAGCGCATTAATTTGTGATGACGAACCCCTGTTACGTGACCAGCTAAAGTCACGCCTGGCCAGACTTTGGCCGGAACTTATTATCTGTGCGGAAGCCGTAAACGGTGCGGAGGCGGTGCGTTTGTTTAAGGCCAATTTGCCAGACGTGGTTTTTCTTGATATTCATATGCCGCTATTAAACGGCCTTGAGGCTGCACGACAAATAAGCGGCGTTTGCAAAGCCGGAAACAATCGTTGTCAAATCGTTTTCATTACCGCCTTTGACCAATACGCCGTTGAGGCCTTTGAACATGGGGCAATTGACTACGTGCTTAAGCCCTTTAACAACGAGCGTTTGGCCGAAACCATTGCACGGCTTAAAGACCGCATTGTCCAAATTGATTCGTCACAAGACATCGACCAAACCACGCGCTCCCTTGATGTTGTTTTGAAACAAATTACAGACAAACTCTTGCCATCCTCATCGTTTTTGCATTGGATTAAAGCCAGTGTCGGCCAAACGGTTCGATTGATCCCTGTGGACGACGTGCTGTATTTTCAGTCGGATGAAAAATACACCTGTGTTGCGCTGGCGGACGGCGAGGTTCTCATTCGCAAGTCGATCAAGGAGTTGGTTGCCGAGCTTGATCCCAATCGCTTTTGGCAAATTCATCGCTCGACGATTGTGAATGCCCGTGCCATCGCGGGGGTGGTGCGAGGGCTCCGCGACCAGGCTGATTTAAAACTCAACGGTCGCAGCGAGACGTTAACGGTCAGCCGCAATTACACCCACCTATTCAAGCAAATGTAAAAAAACGGCGACGCAGCGGTCACGTCACTTCATTGCCCTGATTTAGGCCTATCAGTTGTTCATAGTCAAGCATTGACGGGCGATTCCGCCCATTTTTGTCCCAAGATGCGCGCCATTTATTGACTTTTGCCGTTGGTTCATTCGACTACTTCCAGCGCAACTGAGTCGTCTGCCATTCGGCT
>JANPNU010000272.1:0-2158 GCA_031427615.1 Burkholderiales bacterium | reverse complement strand
AGTTGCGGCTGCACAAATTAACCTCATTGTCAATTGGGACACGGAGCTTCTATCCAAATGATCGGCCAAACAATCGCGCACTACAAGATCACTGAGCACCTCGGCTCTGGAGGGATGGGGCGATCGGCTTGTTGACCATCTATGACATGGTCAAGGCGGTTGATCGTGGCATGGTGATCGGCAACGTACGTTTGTTGGAAAAACACGGTGGGGCATCGGGCGATTGGCTGCGTCATTAATTTTTTTTGCCGCGTCGTTGGCTGATGATGAAATTGATTTGATGGGCCGACTTATTTGACTGAGCTGATTCAATTGTCTTAGGCCAACAACGTTTTGCCGGCACCCAGCAATCCGCAGACCAGAATCACCCAAATAACATTGGTCTTGAAGCGGAACAGCGCGACGGCCGCTGCTAGCGTGATCACACAGGCGAGCAGGTCAAGTCCACCTGAAAACGGTGCGGCTGCCGTTGCCTTTGGCCACCACACGTGCCAGACAAAAAACAGGGCAAGATTGACAATAACCCCGACCACCGCAGCGGTGATTGCATTCAGCGGTGCCGACAATTGCAAATTGCCACGGGTGGTTTCGATGATGGGGGCACCGACCAGAATAAAAATAAAGGACGGCAGAAATGTAAAAAACGTCACCACACTCGCCGCCAGCAGTCCGGATGCAAACGGATTTCCAGCCACCACCTCATTCGCCACGCCTCCCAGATAAGCCACAAACGCCACCACCATGATGAGTGGGCCGGGTGTGGTCTCGCCCAGTGCCAGGCCGTCAATCATTTGGCTCGCACTCAGCCACTGATGTGTTTCCACCGCGCCCTGATAAACATAGGGCAGCACGGCATAAGCGCCACCAATGGTGAGCAGTGCCGCTTTGGTGAAAAACCAGCCCATTTGGGTCAGCGTTGCGTGCAGGCCACCACTTATCACCAGCCACGCCATTGCGACCAACCACATGCCAACACCAACGCTCGCAACCGTTAACAGCCGTGACCAACGGAACACGGCGTGTGCCGGCACCGGTGTGTTGTCGTCTATGAGTGCTGCCGTGGCATGGACTTCCTGACTGGCGTGGCCGCTTTGCATGGCAAAGGCGTGTGGGGCGAAGCGGCCACCGACATAGCCGATCAGTGCCGCCGCCAGCACAATGGCTGGAAACGGCACCGACAACGCAAAAATGGCCACAAAAGCGGCGACGGCAATGGAAATCAGCCACGGGTTCCGCAAGGTTCGCCCGCCAATGCGCCAGCCGGCGTGTAAAACAATGGCGGTCACCGCCGGCTTAATTCCATAAAAAATCCCGGCAATGATTGGCACCGCTCCGAATGTCACATAGAGCCACGACAAGGCCACCAGAATCACAAACGACGGCAGCACAAACAGCCCACCGGCGACAAGGCCACCGAGCGTGCCATGCATTAACCAACCGAGGTAGGTGGCGAGCTGCTGTGCTTCCGGGCCGGGCAACACCATGCAGTAATTGAGCGCGTGCATAAAACGTTTTTCTGAAATCCAGTGACGCACCTCCACCAGCTCACGATGCATGATGGCGATTTGTCCGGCGGGACCACCAAACGAAATAAAACCGAGTTTGAGCCAAAAACGAAACGCTTCGCTGCGGGAGATGGCGGAGGCGGGTTGGATCATAGCTTGGCCTTGAACAATTCGGCATTGTGACCTTCGTGGCGCGATGATTTGAGCCAGGCGTAGAACGCGTCGTAAACCGTCATGCCATGCTCGAGCATGACGTGGTCATTGGTGTACAAGACGGACAACCCCAATGAAACCGCAAGTAGGCCGGGTGATTGTGGCGTGAGTTCCGGTTGACCGGTATCGGCACCACGCACAATGGTGGCCAAATCGTCCAGTGCGGCGTCGTGAATGGCAAAGTCTTTAATCAGGGCGTCAAAGCTGCAGCGATCACCGCGATGGGTAAAGGTCACACCCGGCACATCGTAAGGGATGGCGTTGCGGCTGGTGGCCTCCGCCAATACCGTGTTGGCAGGCACATAGTGGAATTCAGCCAGCGGATCAATAAAACGCCGAACCAGCCATGGACAGGCGATGCGATCAATTTTTGGCCGTTCACGGGTGATCCAAGCCGATGGGGCGTTGCTGTTTGACGGGATTCATGGTGAACAAGGACG
>JANPNU010000271.1:0-2320 GCA_031427615.1 Burkholderiales bacterium | reverse complement strand
TGGATCTGCCGGCAGCAGCGGCGGGGCTCATACCACGAGTGGGGCCAGCTGATGTCACGATCATCATCAGACGCAGCAAGACTAATCAGAGCGGGGCCGAGCAGATCGCTCTCCATGGTGCGGCGGCGGGCGTTCATCCAGTTGACGTTGCCGCGGACCGTGTTGATCTCGCCATTATGGGCACTGAACCGGAATGGCTGCGCCAGCTTCCAGCTGGGGAAAGTGTTGGTCGAAAAGCGCTGATGGACCAGGCCAAGCGCCGAAACGACCTCGGGAGTGCGCAGATCGTCGTAGAAGCTGCCCACTTGTGTTGTTGAGGACGACTGGGAAAATCCTACCTTGGGTGCGTGGGGTCTGGGCTGGGAAGTGTGGATGAATGGTATGGAAGTCACGCAGTTCACCTATTTCCAGCAGGTCGGCGGCATGGAATGCAAACCGATTACCGGTGAAATCACTTATGGTCTTGAGCGACTCGCCATGTATCTGCAAAACGTCGAAAACGTTTATGACCTGGTGTGGACCACCTGGCAGGAAAATGGCGTCACCAAAACATTGAAATATGGCGATGTGTTTCATCAAAACGAAGTTGAACAATCGACCTACAATTTTGAACACTCAAATGTGCCGGTGTTGCTGCAGCATTTTGTCGATCATGAGGCCGATGCCAAACGACTCATAGACGCACAACTGGCGCTGCCGGCCTATGAGCAGGTGTTGAAGGCCGCCCATACCTTCAACATGCTCGATGCCCATGGCGCGATTTCGGTGACCGAACGCGCCGCCTATATTGGCCGCATTCGCAATCTGGCCCGCACTGTGGCGCAAAGTTATTACGAATCGCGTGAACGCCTCGGTTTTCCAATGGCGTCAGCGCAAGCGGTTGAAAAATTTGTAAAGAAGGCGGCATCGTGAGTACCAAAACGGAAATGTTGTTGGTTGAATTGTTCACCGAAGAGTTGCCCCCGCGCGCGCTGCAAAAACTGGGTAATGCCTTTGCGTCGGCCATCCACACCGGCCTGGTCACGCGCGGGTTAACCACCACCGACGCGGCCGTCGAGATGTTTGCCACCCCTCGTCGTTTGGCGGTGCGTATCGGTTATGTCTCTGCTGTCGCACCAGACCGCGCAGAGACAAAAAAATTCATGCCGGCCAAGGTTGCTTTTGACGCCATGGGCAACGCGACGCCGGCGTTACAAAAACGACTTGAGAAAGAGGCGGCAACGATCGCCGACACCGTTCGCAAGGTCGAGGGTGGTGAGGAACTTATTTACCTCAATCTGTCGATCAAAGGGGCAACCCTGACCGAGGGTCTGCAGGTGGCATTAACCGACGCCATCAACAAACTGCCAATCCCGAAAGTCATGACGTATCAATTGGCAGATGGTTTGTCGTCGGTACAGTTTGTGCGACCGGCACATGGCCTGGTAGCCATGCACGGTGAGAAGGTGATTGCGGTCAGTGCGCTGGGTTTGAACGCCGGCAATATAATTCACGGCCACCGTTTTCAGGGTTCAAAAAACATCACCCTGAAACACGCCAACGAATATGAAACTCGCCTGGAAAAAGACGGTGGGGTGATCGCCTCGTTTGAAAAACGCCGTCACGAAATTGAGCGCCTGTTGATATTACACGCCGAACAATTGGGTGATGTACTTGGCAATCGCGACGACTATGTGGCGTTGCTCAATGAGGTGACCGGTTTGGTCGAGATGCCAACTGTTTACGTCGGAAAATTCGAACCAGAATTTTTGGTGGTGCCGGCGGAGTGTTTGATTCTGACCATGAAGCAGAATCAAAAATATTTTCCATTGTTCCTGTCCGGCGATGAATCCATGGCCGGCCTGTCGTCGCGGTTCTTGATTGTGTCGAACATGCGGCTTGATGATCCACGTAACGTCATCGAAGGCAACCAACGCGTGGTCAGGCCGCGCTTGTCAGACGCGCAGTTCTTTTTTGAGACCGACAAGAAAACAAAGTTGATCGATCATCTGCCGAAGCTGGCGAGCGTGGTGTATCACAATAAATTAGGATCGCAGGGTGAGCGTGTGGAACGCGTCCGCGCGATCGCGAGATCGATTTGCGGCCTGATGGACGCAAATGCGCAGTTCATTGCGCAGGCCGACCTCGCCGCACAGCTGGCAAAAGCCGATCTCGTGACTGGTATGGTGGGTGAATTTCCTGAGCTGCAGGGAACGATGGGCAAGTATTACGCGCTCAACGAGGGTATCGAAATTGCAGTTGCCGAAGCCATTGAAGACCACTACAAGCCGCGATTTGCGGGAGATGTTTTGCCCAGAAGTGATGTTGGTGTAATCGTTGC
>JANPNU010000270.1:0-2891 GCA_031427615.1 Burkholderiales bacterium | reverse complement strand
GTCACGACCATGCGTTACAGGCGAAAATAGCCACTTGCGTAATAGATGAACTTTAGAAAAATGTCCAACGAACACACTCCTTCCGCCCCGACCACCGCCCACACGACCAACTTCATTCGCAACATCATTGACGCCGACCTCGCCGCCAATGCCTATGCGTCGCGTAAATGGGCCGGTGCGCCCGGCACGGCGCTGGAGCTGGCGAATGCCGCTGCCGATCCCGCCAAAATTCGCACGCGTTTTCCACCCGAGCCAAACGGACATTTGCATATTGGCCATGCCAAATCGATCTTGCTGAACTTCGGCTTGGCGAAAGACTACGGTGGTGTCTGCCATTTGCGGTTTGACGACACCAATCCAGAAAAAGAAGAACAGGAATTTGTTGACGGCATTATTGATGCGGTGCGCTGGTTGGGCGGCGAGTCCGCTTACAACAATGTGCATTCCCCGATCTTTTTTGCCAGCGACTATTTTGATTGGATGTATCGATTCGCCACCCATTTGATTGAACACGGTGACGCCTATGTTGATTCCCAATCGGCCGAGGAAATGCGCAACAGCCGCGGCACCCTCACCGAGCCGGGCAAAAATTCACCATACCGTGACCGCACGGTGGCCGAAAACCTGCAACTATTCAGTGAGATGCGCGACGGCAAACACGCCGAAGGCTCGCATGTGGCGCGCGCCAAAATCGATATGGCCTCGCCCAATATCAACTTGCGCGATCCGGCCATTTATCGTATCAAACACGCGCACCATCACCGTCAGGGTGACAAATGGCACATCTATCCGATGTACGCCTACGCCCATCCAATCGAAGATGCGCTGGAAAATATTACCCATTCGATTTGCACCCTTGAATTTGCCGATCAACGCCCATGGTACGACTGGTTGCTGGATAAATTGGCGGTGGTCGGAGAGTTGTTACGGCCGCTGCCCAAACAAATCGAATTTTCGCGCCTCAATCTCACTTACATCATCATCAGCAAACGTTATTTAAAACAGCTGGTTGATCAGAACCATGTCAGCGGCTGGGATGACCCACGCATGCCGACCATTGTTGGCGCACGCCGTCGTGGTTTTACAGCAGAAGGATTTCAGTTGTTTGCCGAACGTATTGGTGTATCCAAGGCGGACTCGTGGATTGACCTGAGTGTGTTTGAAGACTGCCAGCGCGAGGTCATGAATGCCGCTTGTTTGCGACGCGTGGCCGTGTTGAATGCGGTGAAGCTTGAAATCAGCAACTACCCGCAAGACCACAGCGATGTATGCTTCGCGCCCAATCATCCACTCAAACCCGAACTCGGCAAACGCGAAATGCCCCTGACACGCGAACTCTGGATTGAACACGAGGACTTCGAAGAAACACCGCCCAAGGGATTTTTTCGTCTGTTCCCCGGCAATATGGTCCGGTTACGTTATGCGTTTGTGATCAAGTGCACCGGCTGCGAGAAAGATGCCGCGGGCAACGTCGTGAAAGTGCTCGCCGAATATCTGCCCGAAACAAAATCCGGCTCGCCCGGTGCCGATCGTGTCAAGGTAAAAGGCAATATTCACTGGCTGTCAACCGAACACGCACATCAGGCGGAAGTGCGTTTGTTTGATCGTTTGTTTAAGGCACCCCACCCCGGTCGCAACACCGACAATTTTCTGGATGACCTGAATCCGGATTCAAAAAAAGTGATCTGCGCATTTTTGGAACCGTTATTGCAACAGGCAAAACCAGAAGAACGATTCCAGTTTGAGCGCCACGGTTATTTTGTTGCCGATCGGGTCGATTCAACGGCTGGAAAAAATGTTTGGAACCGCGCGGTCACCCTCAAGGACTCTTGGGCCAACCAACAATAAATTACTTGACGTCAAAAACACAAAAAGAAGAATCCACATGACCCGCCGCCGAAAATTTGTTGCCCGCTTGTTTGCCACCATCATCACGTCGACCGGTTTGACCGCAGTCAGTGAAACCGTCAGCGCCCAGGGCACCTATCCGAATAAACCCATCAAGATCATTGTCGGCTTTACGCCCGGTGGCCCACTCGACACCCATGCGCGGGTACTCATTGATCAACTGCAAAAACATCTTGGTCAGCAAGTAATGGTTGATTACAAACCAGGGGCAGGCGGCAGTATCGGTGCGGATTTTGTCATCAAGTCACCGGCAGACGGCTACACCCTGCTGATGGCCAATACCGGCACCATGGTGATCAACCCCTACGTGTACACCAAAAATATTTATCAAACCCTGCGTGATTTCACACCGGTGGCACGTACCGCCCAGCAGCCGTTGGCGCTGGTGGTGCACGCGGACTTTCCGGCAAAAACGTTTGGTGAATTCGTCGACTACGCAAAAAAGAATCCCACCAAAATCAATTTTGGTTCGGCCGGCAATGGCGGCATTTCGCACCTTGCGCCAGAAATGCTGGCGGATGCGGTTGGCATCAAAATGACTCATGTGCCATACAAAGGCACCTCGGCGGCGTTCACCGACCTGCTCGCCAACCAAGTGCAGTTCATGGCCGAGTCTATTCCGCAGGTGACCCAATACGTCAAAGTCGGCAAGGTGCGCGCTTTGGCGATGACCGGTAAAGAACGCAACCCCGCCATTCCGGATGTACCAACCATGGCCGAAGTGGGCGTAAAGGATTTTGTGTTGGTTGGTTTTTATGGCGTGCTGGCACCGGCCAACCTGCCTGCGGATGTTTTGGCCAAACTTACCGACGCGTTTAAAAAGACGCTGGCCTCGGATGACGTTAAAACTAAAATGTTGGCGCAGGGAGCCGATCCAGCCTATTTGGATCCCAGCCAATTTTCGGCGTTTATTAAATCCGAAGGGGTGCGCTGGCAGGCTGCCGTAAAAAAGGCTGACTTGAAACTCGACTAAATCGGCGTGT
>JANPNU010000269.1:0-2424 GCA_031427615.1 Burkholderiales bacterium | reverse complement strand
GTATTAGGGGACAGACCACGTTTATTCACAGCAACATCCCCTGCCGTTTGTCCTTCTCAGTTGCATTCTCCACAGGCCGTCCCGCCACACCACGCGTCACCCGCCGACCCAACGTCTTTGCAATCTGCGTCTGAAAGCGCTTGCCGCCCAGTACAAAGTTGCCATTGGTCGCATCCCGAATTTCATCGGTTAGCGCGTCATCGACGTGCGCCCGAAATAAGGCGCGGTACGCCTCGCGTCGGTCAGCCTCACCCCGTCCGAGTCGTGTGTATTCGTGGTGCGGAGTAATGATCATGTTTGCTTTTCTCAATCCATTGGCCTGATAGCTCGACCAGCGATAGTCTTGTGGCTTCGTGACCATGCCCGCGCGTACCGGATTCAACTCAATGTAACGATAACACGCCAGCACGTAGTCCTCGGTCTGCGTCAGGCATGACCGGAAACGCCCCTCCCACAGCGTGCCGGTGCGTTGGTAGGTGCGATTGATGTATTGCACATAGCGCTGCCCCAGGTGTTTCATCATCAATCCCGCCGACTCCGCTTTCGCGGGGGTGAGCAAGAGATGCACATGGTTGGTCATCAGCACGTAGGCGTGGATGACGCAGCCGAATTTATCGGCAAACTCTTTGAGGTAGTGCAGGTAGAACTGGTAGTCGTCTTCAGCGTGGAAGCAGACGGCGCGATTGTTACCGCGCTGGATGATGTGCCAGGGGATGCCGGGGAGAGCGAGACGGGCGCGGCGGGGCATGGGCGATCCGGAAGTCAGGGAATCGACAGGATAGCAGGAAATAATCGTGGTCTGTCCCCTATTACACGCCTTTGCCCAGCACCAGACTGCTAGAATCGACCCCACAAAACCAAAAACACCGAACCGCACCGATTACCTTCAGCAGCTACCACCAACCTTCCGCAAAGACCCGACATGAGTTTTGTTATTTCCGAAATCGATGGTCCCATTGCCATTGTCACGCTCAACCGGCCGGACAAACACAACGCGTTTGACGACGCCTTGATTGTTGACCTGACCGAGCACCTCAAGGCGCTTGATCAACAACCCCAAGTGCGCGTGGTGGTGTTGTCAGCCAATGGAAAATCATTTTCGGCTGGCGCCGATTTAAATTGGATGAAACGGGTTGCACAATACAGTGAACAAGAAAATATTCACGACGCCATGGCGCTGGGGCGGCTAATGCAAACCTTGCACAGCTTGTCCAAACCCACCATTGCCCGTGTGCAGGGAGCGGCCTATGGTGGCGGTGTCGGTTTGATCGCCTGTTGTGATATCGCCGTGGGCACCCATGAGGCCGCGTTTGCCTTATCCGAAACCCGTCTTGGCCTGATGCCCGCGGTGATTTCCCCCTATGTGATCGCCGCCATCGGCGCACGCGCGGCACACCGTTATTTTCTGACCGGTGAACGCTTTGATGCCGGTGAAGGTTATCGTCTGGGTCTGTTATCGGAACTATGCCAAAACGATGACGACATGGATTTAAAGATCGAACAAATCATTGCCGCAATTTTGGCCGCCGGTCCGGATGCGATTTCGGAAGCAAAAAAGCTGATTGACGCGGTTGCCAATCAACCACTTTCCGAAAATTTGATCGCCGACACCGCCGCACGTATCGCCCGTGTTCGGGTCAGCGCCGAGGGTCAGGAAGGCCTCGCCGCGTTTCTGGAAAAACGCAAACCCGCCTGGACCATCGGCAACTAATCACCCACTAATTGGAAATCATATGGACCATAAACTCATTCTGCTGCCTATGTTTGCCATGTTATTACTGGTGTGTATCGTCGCCGGCACCATGTTGCGGCAACGCATCACCTTTATGAAAACCAATCGTGTGCATCCACAAAAAGTCGCCACCTCTGCGGCGATGGCCGCGGCCAATACCGATTCTCGCGCATCGGATAACTTTCGTAATCTGTTTGAAACACCGGTGCTGTTTTACACGATTGTTCTCACAATTTTTGTCACCCAAACAAGTTCGACGCTGATTTTGATACTCGCGTGGGGCTACGTCGCGGCACGTTATGCACATAGCCTGATTCATTGCACCACCAATAACGTCATGCATCGTTTTTACGCATTTCTGTCCAGTTGCACTTTGCTCGTGCTGCTGTGGCTGGTGACCTTGTTTTATCTCCTTACTACCTGACTGGTTGCCTGTGTTTAAAAAAATCCTCATCGCCAACCGTGGCGAAATCGCCTGTCGTGTGATCCGCACTTGCAAACGCCTCGGCATCAAAACGGTGGCGGTGTATTCCGACGCGGATATTCATGCGCAGCATGTGGTGCAGGCCGACGAGGCCTATCACATTGGTGGCCCGCGTCCGGTGGACTCCTACCTTAAAGCCGATGTGATATTGGCGATTGCCAAAAAATCCGCTGCCGAAGCGGTGCACCCGGGTTACGGTTTTTTATCT
>JANPNU010000268.1:0-3446 GCA_031427615.1 Burkholderiales bacterium | reverse complement strand
AGACGATCAACGACAAACATGCCTCTGGCATACGTGACGACATCACCAAAACAACCAGCAAAAAGAGCGGCGACACTGAATATTCGGTCGCCATCCAATTTGTCACGGCATCCAATGTGCAGCCCTACAAAGCCATTATCGATACGGCCAAAAAACGCAAGTGTGACCTGATCGTGATGGCCTCACATGGTCGCAGCGGGTTTGCGGCGTTCTTGCTCGGCAGCGAAACCACCAAGGTGTTGACCCATTCAAAAATTCCGGTACTGGTCTGTCGCTGAAGATCAGCACCAAATTCTGCCGCAATCAATTACAAATTTGCATCGGCACTATTTGACCAGCAGCACTGGCACGTCGGACTCGGCGAGGGTGCGCCTGGCCACCGAGCCCATCACCAGATTCATCAGGGCCGTGCGTCCGTGCGTTCCCATCACAATCATTTGGAAACCATTTTTACCCGCTTCCGCAATCTCGTGACCCGGGTCGCCGACTAATTTTAGTACCTCGGCAGCTTTTCCGGCCTGTTTTAAATGTGCCAATGCGCCAGCCAGCACCGCATCGGCCTCCTCGGAATAATAAGCATCTATCACCTCTTTTCCGACCCACGCCTTGGCACGCGCGGATGGAATGGGCAGATGCACAGTCACCAATGTGATCAATGGCTTCACACCAAAAATTTCAGCGTGTCCGGTTACGTATTCAATTGCCCGAAGGCTGGACGGTGAACCGTCAATCGCCACTAGAACTTTCATTATTTTTCTCCTGAGAATAACCAAAGCCATGTTGCCATAATCTCGCTTCACGGGTTTGATTTAGATCAGTTGTAACACAACCTCTACCGGCAGGAAATTAGTTAAAGATCATTGGCCCCCTGGACAGCCCCGCCACCGCCCTTGGCGAGCCACGGATGCAACGACTTGCAGCCCATGCGGGCTTAACGTTTGTGCGGCTGGAAAATTAATCCCACTCTCGGCTTGCAGAAGGTAGCTGGTTTCACCCGTCGCGGTTGCGCATCCAATCAGCGGTATTGGTAAACGAGGCCGCCAGATGCGCACGCATGCCCGCTTCAATTCCAACTTTTTCCATGGCACGATTCATACACGCGAGCCATTGATCACGCTCCGGCTCACCGATGGCAAACGGCATATGGCGCGCACGCAGTCGTGGATGACCAAATTCGTTGACGTACAAAGCGGGTCCACCCAGCCAGCCGGATAAAAACATGAACAGTTTGTCGCGGGAGCCGGTCAGGGATGGCGGGTGCAATTTGCGAATCCCAAAAAAATCCGGATCCGCGTCCATCTGATCGTAAAAGTGATCCACCAACAAACGCACGATCGGCTCGCCACCCAACAGTACATAGGGTGATTTTTCAGGATTGGGCGCAGGTTCTTTGATGTCCATGAACAAATTTTAGGGCCAGCGCCTCTATAATTTACCCACAATGAAAAAATATTTAGCGCTCAAAGTTGATGTTGACACCCTGAAGGGGACCAAACAAGGTGTGCCACACTTAATCGACCTGTTCAAGAAGCATCAGGTCGGTGCCACTTTTTTGTTCAGTTTGGGGCCGGACCATACCGGTCGCGCCATCAAGCGGGTTTTTCGCAAGGGGTTTTTTGCCAAGGTGAAACGCACCTCGGTGGTGGCACACTACGGCTTCCCGACGCTGCTTTATGGCACCGTCCTGCCCGGCCCGGACATTGGTAAACGCTGCGCCGATATTCTGCGTCGGAGCAAAGACGAAGGCTTTGAAGTTGGCATCCACAGTTGGGACCATGTACGCTGGCAGGATGGGGTGCAAACCGCCAATGGAAAATGGACCCGCGCTGAAATGGAGCGGGCACAGAACCGCTTTTGCGACATTTTTAAAATGCCCGCTCTCACCCACGGTGCCGCCGGATGGCAAATGAATACCCATGCCTTGCGGCTCACCCAGTCGATGGGCTTTCGTTATTGCTCAGATGGTCGCGCCCAAGTTGGCGAAGGCGTGCCGCACTATCCGGTGGCCAATGGCGAAATCATCGATTGCCCACAGCTGCCAACCACCCTGCCCACACTCGACGAATTGATCGGCATTGACGGCATAAATGAAACAAACGTCCATGAGACCCTGCTTGCCGTTACGGCCAAAAATGACTGGAAAGGCGCATCCGTGCTTGGGTTTGAAACTCCACCCCATGTGTTTACACTGCACGCTGAATTGGAAGGGTTGCGCTGTTTGCCTGCTTTGGAAAAGTTGATCACCGGCTGGCAGGCGCAAGGGTATACGCTGGTGGCGACCGAGACCATTGCCAGCCAGCTCGCACGAGAAAAACTTCCCTACTTTGTTGCCAAACATGGCACGATAGACGGGCGATCCGGAACATTGTTGATGCAAGGCCAGCCGTATCTGCCGGTTCTCGCTTCTGAACAAAACGAATAACCCACTTTTCCTGCGACGCACCCAAAATACGTTTGCACTGTGATTTGCGCAAGGAAGGATCAAAAATGAATGCCATCATCGCTGATTTTGAATTGGCCGCCACCGGTAACCAGCGATTCGCGTCTGCTGCGTTTAAGGGCCACCCCTACCTGATCTATTTTTATCCGCGCGACGACACACCCGGTTGCACTCTTGAAGGCGAACAATTCCGCGATTTGCACGCACAATTTATCCAGGCTGGTTATTTGATTTTTGGAGTGTCGCGCGACACGGTGGCGAGCCACGAAAAATTCAAGGCAAAGATGAATTTTCCGTTTGATCTATTGGCCGACCCAGACGAAATTGCCTGCAAGGCATTTGACGTCATCAAACAAAAAAACATGTATGGGAAAAAGGTCACCGGCATCGAACGATCAACCTTCATCATGGGCAAACGCGGCGAAATCGCCCGGGAATGGCGCGGGGTAAAGGTCGATGGCCACGCCGCCCAGGTATTGGCGGCAATCAAATCGCTCGTCTGATCCAACGATCACACACAAATTAAACCCCGCAAATTTTGTGATAGTCTGGCAATAACTGAACACGCCCAACCCAGACAAAAGCCCCGCCAGAATTGAACCTACCGAACTTTTTGTTACCTATGTTTTAACCATCGCCCTCTTTTGCAGACCGCATCAGGGGGCGTTTAACTTCTGAAGTTGTCATGTTGTAGTGAATTTGAACTTGCTGTCGCACTTTTTGGAATGTTTCTTACGTTTCGACCCAACCTGAGAGAGGCAACCACTTTGGCTCCCAAACCCGGCAACGCAAAGCGAGTAACCGCGGTGAACCGTAATGCCACAAAAATATTTGTGCTCGACACCAATGTATTAATGCACGACCCGACATCCATATTTCGATTTCAGGAACACGATATTTATGTACCAATGGTCACGCTCGAAGAACTCGACAACAATAAAAAAGGTATGACCGAAGTGGCGCGTAACGCGCGCCAGGCTACACGTTTTCTGGATCTGATTGTTTC
>JANPNU010000267.1:0-1570 GCA_031427615.1 Burkholderiales bacterium | reverse complement strand
GTCAAGCGTCCGGAGCAGCCGTTGAAGCTGGTGGCCGAATTTACCGAGATGGGAAAAAATAGCGAAACTATCCATGTCCAGTTGGGAGAAATTGCTTATGGCCGTTTTGTGCGGCGCTTTGATGACAAAGGGCAGCCCGGCGGTTTGACCGCGGGCCTGATAAGCCTTGAAAGGCCGATTGGCTCCCAGCCCTTGCCAGAGGGGCTATGGCTGGTGGGAAATATGCCTGAGCTCGATATTGACCGCTGGAAGGCCACGTTCGGCGCAACCCGTCAGCCCGCCACAAGCGCAGCCGCAACAGACAGCCCGGGTTCGAGTACTTTTACCGGGTTTGATCTTGCTGTGACACGCATGCTGGCGTTTGGGCGCGAGTTCAAATCGCTGCAATTGAAGGGTCGGCGTGCCGGCGATGATTGGCGCGTCACGGTTTCCAGCCCGGAATTATCGGGCGACGCATTATGGCGTCCTGCCGCCGATGCGGGCAGGGGATCGATACGCGCCAGACTCAATAATTTCGTTCTCAATGCGGAACAACCACAGGCTGCCGTTATGCCCGTGGACAGCGGCGAACGCACAGCAGTAGAGTTTCCGTCACTCGATATTGAGGCCGAGCGTTTCACTTTCCGTGGTTACGAACTGGGCAAGCTGGAGTTCAAGGCCGCTATGGATGGCGCCGATTGGCGCATTGACCGCCTGCTCATCGAGGGATCTGGATCGAAGCTCGATACCAGCGGGCGCTGGACGCGCGCGGCAGGTGCATCGCGCACCGAACTCAAAGTGAAAGTTGAATCCAACAATTTAAACGGCTTGTTCCGCACTTTTGGTCATGCCGACACGCTCAAGCGCGGCGCCGGGCAGCTCGAGGGCACACTAGGCTGGCCGGGTTATCCCTATGAATTTGCGCTTAACAGTCTGGTCGGCGATTTCAAGCTGGATGCGCGCAAAGGCCAGTTCGCCAAGATCGAACCGGGCGCCGGTCGGCTGCTCGGGCTGATCAGCCTCCAGGCCATTCCGCGCCGTGTGACGCTGGATTTTCGCGACATTTTTTCCGAGGGATTTGGCTTTGATCGCATTGGCGGAACGATCAAGATAGATAAAGGCGTCATGCGCACCGAAGACTTTGAAATTGCTGGATCCTCCGCGTTCGTGACCATGCAAGGCGAAGTTTCTCTGCCCAGCGAGACGCAAAACCTGCGTATGACTGTCATCCCCTCTCTGGGGGAGGGCGTTTCGGTTATTACCGCGCTGATAGGCGGGCCGGTTGTTGGCTTGACCACTCTACTGGTGCAGAAGCTGCTCCAGGACCCCATCGGACGAGTAGCGGGCTACCAATATAACGTGACGGGAACCTGGGAAAACCCTGATGTGGTTCGTGTTGGTCGAAACGACGCAGCAGCGACCGATGCCAGCGTAGACCCGAAGAAAACCATACCATGATTATCACGCGTAACAACAACGCCATGCCCGGAGCATTGCAAGAATCGGCACAGTCTAGCCAATCATTTTTCCGCGTTGCCGCAGTACAAATGGCCTCCGGCCCCAACATCAAAGGCAATCTGCAAGAGGCCGG
>JANPNU010000266.1:0-6596 GCA_031427615.1 Burkholderiales bacterium | reverse complement strand
CCGTGAGCAAATAAGTCGCCAAACACGCAAGAATCAGGTGCAGATCAGGACGCCCGAGATATTCCACCGGGGATGCCCTTGCGCGGATGGCGATGTAGCCCGCAAAGAGCACCGCCGCAGTGAAAGGCGCGATCCGCATGGTAATTCCGATCGTGCGGAACGATCGAAACAGAACCAGCACCGAGGCCAAAGCGATGGCGGCATATCCCGGCACGCTGAAAAAAAGCCTCACCCCGCCTACCAGAGACTGAGTAATAATCAGGCCAAGCCCGAGGAGAAAAATGAGAAGGATTTGCACGACGTAGCGACGGAATCTTTAGCGGCAACGCTGCCGGATGCACACAAATAACGCTTTCAACTCTGTGCCAATGTTTTTAATCAGCGATCCGTAAAAAAGCCCGTCATTCTGCGATTCACGGATTGGTGTTTGCATGAAGCAACCGTTGGATAGAATCGAAAGCCCTTGGACTGCTGCGATCATTTGCAACTTTTGGAGGAGAGAAACCGAGCGGCACGCACTTGAAATGGCGCGCGTCCCCTGAGGGCTGCAAAGCATTCCAGTAGTTCAAGGCCTTTCGTTTTTCGATGCGAAACATTTTTAGAACAGCATACCGCCTTCGGTTTTTAATCAGCGTATTCTCAGGAGAACGTTGATGGAAATCGCGCTGCTAAGAAATTGACTCCTTAAGACCAGCGACGCGAATGAAGAGGGCACATCATACGCTCAACGGAGCTTTTTTGCAGCCCACTCTATCGAGCACTTGCTCGACCAAAAGTGGACTCCTTAGCGGAAAACAAAAAGCCCCCGCGATCAGAAGACCGCAGGGGCTTTTGTTTGATTCAATTTGGACTTAGAAGTTCGAGATATCCGTCACAGGAGCGTTCACTCCGGTGCTGAGTCCACTGTGGTGAGCATACAAGCCGGAGCCACCTGTGCCTGCCGCACCTGCGCCAGCATAATTGATAGCTACCTGTGCGAGACCTACGCGGACTGCGTTTTCAATGGCCCCGCCGCCAGGAGCACCGCCCGCCGCTACGACGATAGCATCAATGTCCGCCTGGTCGCCAAATGTTTGGCCTTCCAAGATCGCCACAAAGC
Organism: Burkholderiales bacterium; assembly: GCA_031427615.1. GTDB lineage: Bacteria > Pseudomonadota > Gammaproteobacteria > Burkholderiales > Usitatibacteraceae > UKL13-2. The sequence goes on along the minus strand of JANPNU010000266.1, from coordinate 5,497 downwards.
CGCACGCTTGAGCAGCGGCTTGTGCGATCGCGAGTTGGTGATCTTTGGATGCGTTATACGCAGCTTTAATCGCAACCGCAGAAAGGGCACTCAGGTCGGCGGCGAGTGCCCCCAGATCCTGCAATGCCGTTACCGCACCAGTCACCACGCCAGCGGTTCCCTTAGCGCGACGGAGAACTGTGCCGCCTGCAATGGTAGCTGTAGTTCCATCTGCTTGTGCAAAATCCGCTGTATTGCCGACCAGTCCGCTCTTGAAGTCTGGATCCAATTTATCACTAAAGGACGAGAACGTGCGAACCCCTTTCACGAAGCCACCAACGGCGGCTGCAATGAGACCGGCCTCAGCCGTTCCCTTTTTCGCATCCTTGATACCGAGCACCATACCTTCGGCAATGGCTGCCATCGCGGCTGGGTTGTTGGCGTCCGTCTTGCGCATTTGCGCAAACTGGACGATTGCGGTTGCGATTTTGCCAGCAACCTTCGAGGAGCGGAAACCAGCGATCCGAGCTACACAGTGAGCATACTCAGGACGCGCAGCAGCAGCAGCAGTCGCGATGTCCAAAGCGGCCGCCGGGTTGGTCAGCAACTTATGATCAAGCATGTCACTGAGATTATCGACCGAATTAAGGGCGTCTTGAGCCGTCTCAAAAGCGAGTTGCGTTGCGCTCGCCGTCTTTTTGCTGAGTGACGTTGCATAATCGAGGAGCTGAGCCGCCGATGGTCCGGTGCCATTGTCCTTGAGGTTGCGGAGCGCTGCGGCCAAGAGAGGCACCGCGATCTTTGGATTCGCAGCTCCTGCACCAAAGATCGCTGCGCGAGCCTCGGACGGGTGATCAGCCAGATTCTTCACCGCATCGTCATAGATGGTCTTGGCGCCAATGCTGCCGGGAGCATCTTTGCCCTTGGCGCGTTGCGCATATTGAATTGCCAATGTAACGCTTGCTGACACACCAACTCCTTTTGCCGATGCGGCGGTCTGAGCGGAAAGGAGCAAGTTAGTATTTGCAGGGTCGTTCGCCGCGATCGTCGCAGCGACGCACTCCTCCCAGCCTCCTGTTACATCGGTGACAGCCTTTGCAATCAATCCAGCACCAAAGGTCTTGTTCCCTTTCACCGCACCAAGGGCGATGTCTCCAAGCGCCTTTTGATAACCAGCACCGTTTGCCGCGAGGATTGCTGCGTGGAGGACAGCCTCAGCCGCCGCCGTGTTAATCTGAGCCTTGACCAATCCCGCAAGCGAAGAGCCCGCGAAGAATTCAGTGCCGGCAGGGATTGCCGCCGTCACCGCATCCACCGCGCTGATCGTATTGGTGCCCGTCAGCGATACGGCCTTAAGGACGATTTTTCCCTCAGCCGCAGAATTACTGGTCACAGCAGCCGCAATGATGTCCTTCTTGACGGTAAGCCCGAGCGTGCCAGAATCAAGATCCGTGAATGCCGCTTCAACGAAATCAGGAGCCATTCCTTTGACTGCCTGAACCGCTCCACTGACCGCAGCGTAGAGGTGATTTGCCTCTGTAACGCCGACAGCCGACTTGAAGGCCGCAATCCTGGTCGCAAAATCAATCTGTCCGCGAATCGCTTTATTCACTTTCGCGACCGTATTAATGGCGTCAACATAGGCGGCGCCGACGCTTGGTTCAGCAACCAATGCCGCACGAACGGAGTTCGCGGCCGTATCACCGACATGCGAAATACCACCAGGACCGGCCGCATCACCAACGACAGCATCGGAACTGGCAAAGACACCCGCCACGAAGTTCGCGACATCCTTCTCGTTTTCCAAGGCAGTGCCATCGAGCCGAGCAATCATACTTGCAGCCAACGCGTTGCGGTTAATCCCTATGAAACCCTTCACGCCAGCAACAGCACCACGGGCGATGTCATCAATGTAGAGATGAGCATTTGTAGTAAGCGAGAGTTGAACTACAGCATCCACCATCGCGTTCGCCACCGCAGTTGCGGCAAGGCCTTGAGCGACCGCCTTCTTGGTGGTCGAAACAGCCGCCTTGGCAACCTTTTCAAGCAACTCCTTCGTCCCGGCATTTATAGCATCATCTGCGGCACTCGCCATGTCAGCAGGAGTATTGGACGCGGAAGCCACAAGGAGTCCCTTGATGGCATTGCTCGCGGCGTCCGGCGATTTTCCGGGCAGCACATCCGCACCGGCACGCACGGCGTCCGCGGCTTTGGTAGGGTTGTTTTTTGCAATCTCAAAGACAATGTTACCCATCTTGCCCGGCAGATACTGGATCGCCGCTGCGGCGATCTCGTAAGCATGGGATCCATCGAGCGCGATCGCAACGTTTACGGCAGCGTAAAATTCAACAGGAAGGGGCGCGATTGGAGTGGGCAATGTGTTGCCGACATTGGGCATGCGCAGAGTCCTACCAGAGGGGAGCGCCGCCTGGATGTTGTCCAGATATCCATTAAAAGCGTCGAGAAGCGCGGACTCGGAATTCAAGGCAACAGCCGGAATATCGAGCGGGCTATCAACTGGAGGGACGTAAGTTGGAACAGCGAAGGCGGCGGTGAAGCTGATGCCTGCAATAGCAGCAGCGGCCAAGGCGTAAGCCGCGCGGGGTTTATAGAGCGATTTCATAGGGCGAGGTTGGGTGTCGGGAGACTTGTTTTGAGTGGTGTTTGTTTTGGGAGTTACGAGTTACCTGCTAGTGCAAGCTGCAGTGGATTTTTGCTGAGATGTTGGAAGTGTCAATCATTTATTCGATTTTTTATCACTTTTTGAATCGAAATCAAAAGCAAGAGCGGCTGTGAGCGATTTTCGCAGCGTTTCGGTGCTTGAATAGCTACTCTCCTGCCACTATCCAGCATTCTTGTGAATTCCCTGCTCGCCGCGCTTTTTGCCTCAGCTTTCGTATTCATCCAATGCTACATCAGCGGGACCCGTCTCGCCTTCAGCCTCCCCGCTTACGGCATACTCGCGCTTGCGGCTCTTCTGAGCGCCTTGACTCCAAGGGATCATGGATCCAAGTCTTCGCGCACCTGCCTGATGGCGACCGGCATTTTGTTTTCCTACCTCCTGTTGCGTGGAGTTTTATCCCCCGTCGAATACCTCGCCCGCTCCGATTTCTACATGATTCTGGGCTGCCTCGTGGCTTACGGACTGACGACGCGGCATTTCACGCGACACGAGATCCGGATCGCCATATTAGTAGTGATGTTTGCGCTCGCCATGGCCGAGACAATGATCGGCGCGATCCAGTTTTCGTATGCAGGTGATTGGATGCCCTTCGGCCTCGTGCGCCCTGAGGGGCAGGATCGCGCGAGCGGGATGTTCATTAGCTCGATCCACCTCGCGGGCTATCTCGAAGCGGTCGCACCTTTCGCGCTTGCCATGGCATTTTGGGGCACCCGGAACATGGCGCCCCGGTTGCTGGCGCTGGGCGTTGCGGCTGTCTGCTATTTCGGAGTGGCGATCACCGGTAGTCGCGGCGGATGGCTGAGTTCACTTTTTTCGCTCGTTATTTTCTTGCTGCTCAGCCTTGATTTGATCCGCCGCACCAAACGCGCCAAACTCCCCGCCGCGATCTACTGCTCGGTGTTTGGCTCAGCCGCATTTGCCATCGGCATCTACCTTCTCATGGGACAGAGCACGATGATCCGGAAACGCATGGATCAGCTCGCGAACATCGGCGATGTGGCGCGCCCGAATTCGAGCTACGACGCGCGGATCTTCAACTGGCAGGCCGCACTGGACCAGTGGCGCGAACAGCCGATCATCGGCACCGGTGCTGGCACGCACCTCTATTACGGGCGTCAATTCCGCCGCCCCCAACTGCAGGCGGATCCCGAGCACGCGCACAGCGACTATCTGGAGCTGCTCGCCGAATACGGATTGGTCGGCGCCATCGGCATGGCGGTCTTTCTGGCCGCGCATTTGCGAAAAGGGATTCGCGGATATCGGGATCTGGCTGCGCATCGACGCGACGAGATTTACCAGCCTACTTTTGAACTCGCCATCAACGTGGGCGCGCTCACCGCGGTGAGCGCCTATCTCGCGCATTCAGTCGTGGATTTCAATCTCCACCTGCCCGGCAACGCCTTGCTTTTTGCGTTCATTTTCGGCCTGCTCGCAAATCCCGGACCGCCGCCCGGCGAGCCTTTTGATCCCAGCCCTCCGGGGGGGAGAGCATGGCGCTGGAGCCGGCTGGCGCTCCCCGCGCTCGGCCTGTGGCTGGCGGCAAGCGGACTCCCGAAGCTCCCCGCTGAAATCCTCTGCGAAAAAGCACGCGTGGCGGTGCGTGATGGCCGATTCCAGGACGCCATCGGTTTTGCAGGCCGCGCACTCGAGAGCGAAAAGCGGAACCCCTTCCTCTATTACCACCTCGGCCAAGCCCACCGGTTGGGCGCCATTCACGAACCACGCAGCACCCGCAAGGGCACCCTCGAAATGGCAGGAAAAGCATACCGCGACGGCATCGCGCTTTTCCCGCGCGACGAAGATCTATGGGTGCAACTCGGCCAGTCGCTGGATGCGATGGCGCGATACCCGGAGGCGCGCAAAGCCTACGAAACCGCCATCTCGCTCGATCCCAATCTCGGGCTGCTCTACGCTTACTACGCCCGCCACCTCCAAACCACGGGCCGTGAGGCCGACGCCGCCGCGGCGCTCGCGCGCGCTGAGGGATTGTCTTCCAAGAACATGAAAATGTTTTTGGAGAGCACTTTGGAACCCCCTGCTCTGCCGGGCATTAAAACGCCGTGATTTGACGAAAAAATTAATTGCCTTTTCTATCGTCCCCGCCACTTTCCACGTATAGCTCTCAGAACCAATTCGGCCGAATCAACTTTATGAACCACACTAACGCCCTCCGTTCCTACTGCTCGCAACGCATCGCCCCTGTTGCAGCCGCGCTGACACTCGCACTGACTGGTGGTGCCGCGTTCGCCTCGCCGGCAGGGCAGGCCGCGATCAACGCCAAGCTCACGCCCGCTTTCAACCCCGCGCTCAAGCTTACTACGAGCGTCTCAAAGGCAAAACCTGCCGACATCCTCTTGGCGCTAGCCTTCGCGCTCGAAGACCCGGCCAACGCCGCGCTCACTGCTGAAGAAATCGCCGCAGGCGCTCTCGAAGCCGATCCTGCGAATGACGGCAAATCCCGTGCGGATAAGGACAAAATCGCGGGGCAAATCATCGCCACCGCAGCCGCCAGCAGGACGCTCAGCCCGGCGCAACTCGCAGGCGTTCTGAATAAAGTTTTCAGCGTCGCCACCGTCCTTAAGCCCACTGGCAAAGCGCTCGCCGTGGCCGCCGCACTCAAAGCCGCCGGAACCGCTGCGGATGGAAACGCGCTCGGCCTGGCCCTCGCACCGGTCGCGAGGACTGACGCAGATGTCAGCCTGCTCCTCCAAAATACGAGCAAGGCCCTCGGGAAAAGCACCTATGCGGCCTCCGGCCAGTTGCAGAACTTTGTGGACGGGCTCTTTGATGGCAACTACGTCATAGCCGCGAACCGCGCCGCACTCGTCCAAGGTG
>JANPNU010000265.1:0-2147 GCA_031427615.1 Burkholderiales bacterium | reverse complement strand
GAACACATTGTCGAGCCCCTCTTCGTGCAGCATGGTGATGGCTTCTTTCAGGCCATACAACAGATTGGTCGCCGGGGTGTAGGGGAAAAATCCGCTCTTGTTGGCTTCGATCATTTCGTCCCACGCCCAGTAGGCTTTGGGCAGCGTGGAGGTTTTGTTGGCCGCGAGTGCCTTGGCCGAGATGGCGTTGAACGACAGGCCCGGTGGCAGCATCAGTCCTTTTTGCGAGCCGCCGATGGATACGTCCACGCCCCATTCATCATGCCGGTAATCAATCGAGCCCAGCGATGAGATGGTATCGACCATCAGGAGTGCCGGGTGGCGTGCGTTGTCGATGGCACGGCGCACGGCGGCGATATTGGATGCCACGCCAGTGGAGGTTTCGTTGTGGACGACACACACGGCTTTGATGGTGTGGGATTTATCGTTGGCCAGGTGCGCCTCGACCACCTTGGCGTCCACACCGCTGCGCCAGTCACCGGCGATGAATTCGGGATAGAGGCCGAGTTTGACCGCCATCTTTTGCCAAAGGCCGGCAAAGTGACCGGTCTCAACCATCAATATATGGTCGCCGGGATTGAGGGTATTAACCAACGCCGCTTCCCATGCGCCGGTGCCGGATGCCGGATAAATAATGACCGGTTGCTCGGTTTGGAAAATGGTTTTGATGCCGGCCAGCACTTCTTTGCCCAGAACTTGAAATTCCGGCCCGCGATGATCGATCACCTGGTGGTCAATGGCACGCAAAATACGTTCAGGCACCGCAGTCGGGCCGGGGATTTGCAGAAAATGTCGGCCGACTGGGCGGGGGGCGGGGGATTTTGTTTGCGTCATGTCACTTGCTCCAAAGGCGGTTTTGCGTTCATCATTGTTACCGAGCTATCGCTAATCGGTGCCTGATCCTGCGCAATAGTAGGATGGCTTCGGTTTGAATGAATCGAACAAATTGTTTTTCCGTCGGTATTGTTGCCGTTTTTTATAGGCACAACCTTATTGTCAATCAAGATTCTAACTGCCCCCTACTCAATTGACCACTTTGACTTCATCCTCCCAGTCGCTTCACTTCATACCAAAGTCTGCCATTGGCCATCATCCGCTGGCCGAGCGCCTGAAAAAAGAGGTGGACGGCGAAATCTATTTTGATGCCGCCAGTCGAGGCCGTTATGCCACTGACGCATCGATTTACCAGATCATGCCAGTCGGAGTGGTGGTGCCGCGCACCATTGTCGCCGCACGTATCGCCATGCAAATCGCCGCCGAACAGGGCGTGCCGATATTGCCACGCGGGGCGGGCACCTCCCAGTGTGGGCAAACGGTCGGCGCGGCATTGGTGATCGACAATAGCAAGTATTGTCATCGCCTGTTGGCGTTCGATGCGGCAAGCCGCCGCGCGGTGGTGGAGCCGGGCATGGTGCTCGACACCCTCAATGCACAATTAAAAAAACATGGGTTGTGGTATCCAGTGGATGTATCGACATCGGCGCAGGCGACCATCGGTGGTATGGCGGGCAATAATTCCTGCGGATCGCGTTCCATTTATTACGGCAACATGGTGCATAACGTCGCCGCGATTGACGCGGTTCTGGCCGATGGTACGTTGGCGCGTTTTGATGATTCCATTTTGAACAATTCAGCCAGCCAGCGTTTGCAAACAATTGTTAACGGTATCAAGGCGATTTGTAATCGCGAGCGTGATGAAATCGCCGCGCGTTTTCCTCCGCTGCTCAGGCGGGTGGCTGGTTACAACCTGGATATTTTTGACCCGCAGGACCCCATGCACTACAACTCGGTGCTGCCGAATCTGGCGCATATGTTGGTTGGTTCCGAGGGCACGCTGGCGTATTTTCAATCGCTGGAACTCAAACTGTCGCTATTGCCGGCGCATCGTGTACTCGGTGTGGTAAATTTTCCGACCTTTTATCAGGCAATGGAATTGACGCAGCACATCGTATCGCTGGCACCAACAGCGGTCGAGCTGGTCGACCGCACCATGATTGATTTATCGCGCAACAATCCGGCGTTTCGTCCGGTGATCGATGCCGCGCTGGTTGCAGTTAATGGCAAACCGCCTGAGGCAATTTTGTTGGTGGAATTTGCCGGTGATGAGCTTGCGACGATTGTTAAAAAACTCCATGACCTTGATGTGT
>JANPNU010000264.1:0-2947 GCA_031427615.1 Burkholderiales bacterium | reverse complement strand
TGGCAGGTGGTGCAGGCACACGACAATTCACAGGCGTGCTCAATGGCAATACTGTTTTGCAATAACGCACTGCAAAGCACGGTGCCGTTGGCAACCTCCAGCGTTGCGCCTTTGGGGCAGAGTGTTTCGTGCGGCAAAATTTTAATGGTGGTCATATTTGAATTGCGTGGGTGGCGTGAATTATTTGGAATTGATTTCGGCGAGGTCGGCCATGGATTTCCCCGTCAGCGCCCGCGCCACACTTTTATCCATGCGTTTGGCAGCAAAGGCTTCGGTGGCGGTTGATAAGGTTTCAATGCCGGCTTTGATCGCAGCAACGACATCACTGGCAACCGCCGTTTCGAGCGCACCTATCGCACCAACAATATTAGTGCGCTCGACCGGACTTAACAATGCGTCGTCGGCAGACATGGCGGCGGTGACCGCCTCAATCAAACGCCGGGCGTCGGTGACCGCCTCGGCCAACACCCGCGCGGTGGCGTCGGCTTCGGCGTAGGTAAAACTCGCCTGCAACATGGCAGTGATTTCGGCATCGGTCAGCCCGTACGATGGTTTGACGTCGATTTGTGCAACCACACCACTATTTAATTCTTGTGCGGTCACCGCCACCAAACCGTCAGCGTCGACCTGAAACGTCACCTTGATGCGTGCCGCGCCCGCCACCATCGGTGGAATGCCATTGAGCGTAAATTTTGCAAGTGAGCGACAGTCTTTGACCAATTCACGTTCGCCCTGCACCACGTGAATCGACATCGCAGTCTGGCCATCCTTGAACGTAGTAAATTCCTGCGCACGGGCAACTGGAATGGTTGAATTACGTGGAATCACCTTTTCGGCGAGCCCCCCCATGGTCTCCAATCCCAATGACAGCGGAATCACATCCAGCAACAACATGTCTTCGCCGGTTTTGTTTCCTGCCAACACATTTGCCTGAATCGCTGCACCCAAGGCCACCACCTTTTCCGGGTCAACATTGTTCAGCAACGGCTTGCAAAAAAATGCATCCACTGCATTTTGTACATGCAGCATGCGTGTCGCGCCGCCGACCATCACCACACCGACGATTTCATTTGCCGTCAATTTACTATCTCGCAATGCCTTTTTTACCGGCGCAAGAGTGCGATCCACCAGGTGTGTGGTCATGGCGTGAAATTCGGCTCGTGACAATTTGACGTTTAGCGACTGACCGTAACTCAGCTGAATCACTTCTGCTGCCTCAGTCGCGGTGGTCAAACTTTCCTTGACCCGGCGCGCGGCCATCAACAGCCGCCTCATGTCCTTGTGATTGGCGCTCACCAATCCATGCAACTTGCGCCAGTGCGCGGCAATCGTATGATCAAAATCATCGCCGCCCAGTGCGGCATCGCCATTGGTGGCCAGCACTTCAAACACACCACGCGTTAATTTCAGAATGGAAATATCAAAGGTGCCGCCACCCAGATCAAATACCGCAAAAAGTCCCTCGCTGGCATTGTCCAGACCGTACGCAATGGCAGCCGCGGTTGGTTCATTCAACAAGCGCAGCACATTGATGCCGGCAAGCCGCGCCGCATCTTTGGTCGCCTGCCGTTGCGCATCATCAAAATAGGCGGGCACGGTAATGACCGCGCCGACCAGCTCACCCGCCAGCGACTGCTCGGCCTGGGCGCGCATCACCTTCAAAATTTCCGCTGAAATATCGACCGGTGATTTCACGCCGGCAACAGTGGCTATTTTTACCATCCCTGGTGAATCAATAAATTGGTATGGCAGGGCACCATACTTGGCGACATCGGCCATGCCCCGCCCCATAAATCGTTTCACCGACACAATGGTATTGGCGGGATCGTCCGCTTGTTCGGCTTTTGGCTTGGCGCCGACCTCGCAATGGCCATCTTCAAAATAACGCACCACCGACGGCACCAATTTGTCACCATCGTGGCCGACCAATACTTCCGCTGTTCCACTTCTGACCGTGGCAATCAACGAATTGGTGGTGCCCAGATCAATACCGACCGCCAATCGATGTTGATGCGGCGCGGTGGCTTCACCGGGCTCAAAAATTTGCAGAAGTGCCATTACTGGTGAATGCCTTTAATAGGTTGACCATGGGTGAATTCGACGATATGACCGTCCGGATCACGCAACATTGTGTAATAACCAACGCTGCCACCTTCATCGCGCGGTTCGCGATACAGTGCATTCATTGTTTTACCCATGTTTGCCTTGGCGATGATTTCATCGCGGGTATCACATTGAAAGGCAATATGGTCGAGCCGGTCCGTGACCGGTCCTTCCTCGATGACAAAAACAAAAGGCGGATTGTGTTTATCTGCGCCACTCGGTCCCAACCACACTGTAGTGCCGCCCTCAGCGCGACGATCACGAACCACATCCATTTCGCACACGTTTTGATAAAACGCGATCGTCCGATCAAAATTTGAAACCGTAAACGTGATGTGTGTAAAGTGCGCAGCCATTCTGTCACTCCCCGTCAGTCCAGCAATTCTGCGGCGAGATCAATTTCCTCGCCGAGTTTTTCCAGAAATCTTAATTTTCGTACGGTTTGTTTTGCGTCCATCAAGGTTGCTGTGCCAGCCAATTGTGTCGCCAATAATTCAAACAGTGATTTTTCCTCAGCGTGTTTTTGTTTGGCCAATGTTGCCAGCGCGGCTTCATCGTGCGCGGCTTTGGCCGCCACCACCGCCTCGCGCCAGGTCATTTGCTGCATCAAAAATTCCAGTGGCATGCTCGTATTACGTTCTTCCTCGGTGTCGATGCCGTTTATTTTTAAAAAATATCGGCCGCGATTCAAGGGTGATTTTAATGTCCGGTACGCTTCATTGGCTTGCGTCGCCCATTGTGCGGCGAGTCGTTTTTCCACGTCCGGGGCATTGGCAAATCGATCAGGGTGCACTTCCTTTTGCACCTCGCGATAGGCGGCATCCAAGCCCGCCACATCAATACC
>JANPNU010000263.1:0-1976 GCA_031427615.1 Burkholderiales bacterium | reverse complement strand
TTTTCGCGCAAAAATCAGCCGTGGTCTGAGTCGTGCGTTGATTGTGACGCTTGGTTTGTTGGGCGTGGCAACCATCGAATCCGCCGGCCAAACGCTTTACCTTTGGATGATAACCGCCGAATCCCAATCCGTGACGGTCATGAGTGTGGCGGCGGCTGTTTTGGCATTGGCGTCGGCCATCCGCCAATTCGCTCCGATGCTGGCACAACCCGGCAAAGAAAGTTGGCTGTCAAAATTGCCGATGAATGTTTTGCTTGGCGCAATTGGCATTCCTTTGCTGTTGCTGTTGTTGGTGGCGTGGCAGGTTGTCGCCACGACGGTATTTTTTCAGGGACAACTTCCCGTCGGTGGTGCCAACGGTTTGTTGATCACAGGGGCAATTGAAGACGCACAACGTCACTACCATTTAGCGGTGATTTTGTTTTGTTTATTCGGCACCGTGGCGGCCGGCATGTTTCTGGGCTTCATCAACCTTTCCAGCTTGCAAACCATGTACAGCGCCCGCATCACCCGCGCCTATCTCGGCGCATCAAATGCCAACCGGTTCAATCAGTCCGCCATCCAACTTCGGGTCACCGAGCCACACGTGAATGATGATTTTTCGCGCAGCGCGTATTACACCAATAACCACTTGGGGCCGGCGCATATTATCAACGTCACCATTAACGCCACCACCGGCAGCGGCGACCAACTTACCCAACGTGACCGGCAGGGCATACCCATGGCCATCACACCGGCGGGAGTTTTGGTCAATGGTGTGCCATGGAAAAAAACCGTTGCTGGGCAACCGGATCAGGCGTTGGGTGCAGAACTCACCATCGGCCAATGGGTGGGTATTTCCGGCGCGGCCTTTAGCACCGGCATCGGTCGGGGCACCGGTCTGGGTACCGCTCTGGTGTTTGGATTGGCCAATATTCGGCTCGGCTGGTGGTGGGATTCGGGTCAACCCGCCCGTGAATATGTTTGGCCGATGTGGCGCAACCAGACTTTTCTTGATCGCGAATTCCGCGCCCATTTTGTTGGTCAGGATGATTCACACTGGTATTTGAGTGATGGTGGCCATTATGAAAATACCGGTGTGCTGGAATTGTTGCGGCGCAGGGTTGGTTTTATTGTTTGTTGTGATTGTGGTGCCGACCCCAAGTACACGTATGAAGATATCGCCAATCTGATGCGCCTCGCCCGTATCGACTTTGGTGCCGAGTTTGCATTGATCTCACCCGACAAGGCACCGGTGCTGGCGACACACGCAGCGGAAATTGACCGCTATTTTGCCAATGACGAAGATGATCTGGCCGAAAGACCACAAGGCAAAAACAACAAATGCGCCCTGCTGTATCGCGTCACCTTTGCCACCAGTGACGCCAATCAACCCACCGAATGTTTTGTGTTGATGTTGAAGCCACGTCTGATTCAGGACGCGCCACTTGATCTGTTTGAATATCAAATCAAAAATCCCAACTTTCCACAACAAACCACCTTTGATCAGTTTTTTGATGAGGCGCAGTGGGAAAGTTATCGCAAGCTGGGCGCGATGATTGGCTCAAGAATTTTTCCGTCGTGATTGATTGTCAACACGCCCGCCGCTCCTAAAAGGAAATGTCATGAAACCAATCCAGCACACCATCAGCGCCACGTCGGCAAGTGATTTTGACCATTGGCTGACGCAGACTGATCCGTTTGCCACGTCCGACCCGATGTTTCTGGCAGATGGTGATAGTTGGTTCAACAAGTTTTATCCGGCACGCGGCAATATGCTCGAACAAATCGACCTCAATCAACGCTGTCGAATTCTTGATCACTCCTGGTCAGGTGATAAAGCCCATGACATGTTTGCGCCGAATCAAATTGCAGCGGTGGCGCAATACCTCGACCTGTATTCATACAAAGCCATTTTGCTCAGTGCCGGTGGCAATGACATCATCGGCAATATCGGCGAATTGCTGACCACCACCGGCAATACCGCCAGACTTTCC
>JANPNU010000262.1:0-1596 GCA_031427615.1 Burkholderiales bacterium | reverse complement strand
ATCAATGGCTTGCTGCACATAGGTGATATTTTCCGCGGCTACATCTGGAATCTCAGTTTCGAACTCTTCTTCCAATGCCATCACGAGTTCCACATTATCGAGCGAGTCCGCGCCCAGATCTTCGACAAATGACGATTCATTCTTGATGTCGGCCTCGGCAACGCCAAGTTGTTCAGCGACGATCTTCTTAACGCGAGCTTCAATGTTATCCATTTGTTACACCCTTAAATTAATAAACAGTTTCATTTTACCAAAACCACAAAATTACGCGTGGTTGCAACATTATTCGATTCAACCAACTAATCCATGTGCATTCCGCCATTCACATGGATGGTGTTACCCGTAATATAGTCGGCATTTGGTGTGGCCAGAAATAATACTGCCGCCGCCACGTCTTTTGCCTGTCCCAGCCTGCCGAGCGGCACGTTGGCAATCAATTTTGCCACTTGGTCCGGTGACAGTCCGCTGGTCATATCGGTCTCGATAAATCCCGGCGCAACACAGTTAACGGTGATGTTGCGGCTGCCGACTTCACGCGCAAGCGCTTTGCTGAAGCCAACCATGCCCGCCTTGGCGGCGACGTAGTTAACCTGTCCGGGATTGCCCATAAAGCCCACTACCGAGGCGATATTGATGATCCGTCCACTGCGGGCTTTCATCATGCCTTTGATCACACCACGGCTCAACCGAAAAATCGCTGACAAATTCGTGTCAATCACGTCTGACCAATCGTCGTCTTTCATACGCATCATCAAATTATCACGGGTGATACCGGCGTTATTGACCAAAATAGAAATCGGGCCAAATTTTTCCTCGCTCAACTTGATCAAGGCGTCGCCCTGAGCCGCATCCCTGACGTTTAACACGGCCCCCATGCCGGTGGCACCCGCGCCATCAATGGCGGCTTGAATCGTGGCACAGCCCGCCTCTGAAGTGGCGGACCCAATCACGATTGCACCAGCATCGGCCAACTGATGCAAAATCGCCGCACCGATGCCACGTGTGGCACCCGTGATCAACGCTATTTTTCCGTCAAGTGGTTTTGTCATGGGTTTAACTTTACTTGGTTGCGAGAATGGCTGCATCCATCGAGACCAAATCCGTTACCGCCAGGCAATTTAAATTAGCGTCGATGCGTTTGTTGAGTCCGGTCAATATTTTTCCCGGGACACATTCAACAATATGTGACACACCGGTCGCGGCAATGGCCTGGATGGTTTCAATCCATCGAACCGGACGATAAAGCTGCTCGACCAATGCACGTTTAATATCATCAACGGCATGCCAGGCGGTGACGTCGGCGTTCTGCACAACCGGAATCAACGGTGCCACTACGGTGATTTTTGTTAAATATTCGCGTAACTGTTCCGCAGCAGGCCGCATCAACGCGCAATGCGACGGCACACTCATCGGCAACAACAATGCGCGTTTTGCGCCGCGCTCTTTTGCCAGCAACATGGCCCGCTCGACCGCCGCGCGATGGCCGGCAACTACAATCTGCCCGGGTGAATTTAAATTTACGGCTTCCAATACCTCACCGTCGGCCGCATCCAGACAAACCTGCCGCACGGCATCCGCTTCCAACCCGAGGATGGC
>JANPNU010000261.1:0-7512 GCA_031427615.1 Burkholderiales bacterium | reverse complement strand
ACCCGCAGCGCACTCGGATCATAAAGTGTCACCAATGGTCGCCCAGGTAGCGCCATATCGCCTATTACAACCGGCACTCCTGCAATGACACCCGCAAAGGGGGCGCGAATAACCGCAAAATCAGATTGGCTGCGGGTGGCGGCCGCTTGAGAGATCTGGCTGTTGAGCTGCGCTTCGGTTGATTTAAAAACAGCCTCGGCGTGATCAAGCGCCGCCTGACTGATAAAGCGTTGTTCAAAAAGCTGTTTTTGTCGCGCAAAATCCCGGCTGGCCACATTGAGCGCAGCACGAGCCGCTGCCACCTGTGCCTGACTGGCCGCGGCGGTTTGTTCAGCGGCGCGTGCATCAAGGCGCAGCAATATCTGGCCACTGCTGACGCGATCACCCGGTTTGACCTTGAGATCAACAATCGCCCCGGCGACTTGCGCCGCAATTACCGTTTGTCGGACGGCTTCGACCACGCCGTCAACTCTGACTGTCTGTTTTGTGTCCGCACGTTCTGCGATCACCGTTGGCAGTGGCGCTCCAGCAATGGCGGCGGCAAGGGGAACAGTCGCGATGGTGACCGCGAGCATTCGTAAAAGCGTGCTCAGCGATTGCGAGTACTTGGGATGGTTCGGGTGATGCGCCATGGTGGACTCCGGCCGGATTATTAACGCAATCGGTTACTTGTATGAAGTCGGGAAGGGCGAGATCAAGACTACAGGACAATATCAATATATCTAATAACATTATATTGACAAATATAATGTTGTCAATATAATGGTAAAAATAATTTTGTTTTGATCGGTTGCAGTTATATGCGCCCGCATCCCGCATCCGGCATCCGGCAAACGATCAACAGCGAGGAAGAATAATGGCCATCGACACAACCGGAATAGATTTGCAAAGTATGCGAGAGGCGGCAGACCGTAGTTGCAGCATGCTCAAGACCCTCTCGAACCCGGATCGACTTCTGCTGCTATGCAAAATTGCACAAAACGAAAGCTGTGTCGGGGATTTGGAGGAGGCGCTGGGAATTCATCAACCGACCTTGTCCCAGCAACTAGGCGTGTTGCGAGACGAAGGCCTGGTAGAAACCAGGCGTGAAGGCAAGCGGATTTACTATTCTGTTGCCAGCCAGGATGCGCTGGCTATTATGCAAACTCTGTATACGCAGTTTTGCACGACCAAGCGGCCAACATCGCGATTGACACGCAAAGATTAATCGCTAGAAATTGTCAGTCATTGCTGACTCGATTACACCGATCAACTTTTGGCGATTGACCATGTAAATCTGGGCGATTGCGGGTAGACTTCTATTTAATTGCAAAACTCGTGGATTAGCGGCCAATTTCAGTTATTTATGTGTGGAAATGGCCGTCTACCAACGACTTTCACTTATTTAGCTGATTTGAACCGGTATTTCCAGGGTCCGGATTTACAATGACCCGCGTTGCCCTTGCCGTTATAATGCAACGCTTTATCTGCATCATCTTATAACGGAGTCGCATCGCATGGTTTCGAATTCCGCGCCACAGGCAGCAACGGCCGATGCTGCTCAACTCGACTCCATGCGATTTCAAGCTGACCCTTGGGCCGATAAAACCATCGAAGCAATACTTGGTTATTGGGACGAGCCATCGTTGGCCGATAACAACGCGACGGCATCTGCGGAAATCGAGGACCACTGGCGCCCGCAGTGGCAAAAGCTTGCCGCAGTCAATCGCATGTTTGCGGACTGGACCAGCAACACTTCACTGCAGGATTGGAAAGCGGCCGGCACGGAAATACCTGCCGACGTTGGTGCCGCTATCGAAACCTATGTAACGGCGGCAAGCCAGATGCCCGTGTGGGTTGATCGCAAAAAAATTGCCAGAGCGGAGACATTGTTTGTGGAGCATGGCGCGCTGTCGGTAACCTTGTTGTTCTGCGCCAACCTGCCGCAGTGTTACGTAGTGCCAGATTTGTCGGCAGTTTTGCAAGTGACCGGAAAATTGGAGGAACACACCGAATACCGGGTGCGCTCAACCGGTGCAATGATTTTTCCGGTCATGATGAAAGGCGGTCTGACCGATGGCGTCGGCGCGGGACTCGCTCAAATATTTAAAGTTCGACTGATCCATGCCACCATCCGCCATTTGATCCTGCGGCAAAGTCCGCAATTGTTGATGGCCAAAATTGATACGGCCAAATCGCTCGGTGGGACAGAAAGCACAGTCGAAGTAGCAATGGTTGTGCCGCTGGATCTATCCTTACCGAATGACACCATGTACCACGCATTATTTGTACACGGTTGGGATACGGAGGCACGCGGCCTACCCTGCAATCAAGTAGAACTGGCCTACACACTGCTGACATTTAGCTATGTATTTTTGAAGGGACTGCGTTTGCTTGGTGTCGGATTACCAAAGGACGATGAAGAAGCGTATTTGCATGCGTGGAATCTTGTTGGGCACTTCCTCGGCATTCAACACGCGTTGATGGCCAACACCATGGAAGAGGCGACACGCATGTTTGACACCATGCAAGCGCGCGGTCGGATCGGGCAAACGGTTAATCCGGTTCTGCCCGATCCGCGCCCGGAACTCGGCGAAGCACTGATGAACGCGATGTCTACGGTCATTCCATTCAGTATCGCCAAACCGTTCCCAGTTTTGATGACACGCTATTTATGTGGTCCGTCATCTTCAAAGGATTTAGGGCTAAACGGGGCCGTGTCTTGGGCGTCAAAATCTTTGTTTTATTCGATCATGTTAATCGCGCGATGGATCGATCACGTGGTGCGTAAATTTTTGTCACAGTTTTCAATGTGCAGATTTATCATGTGGCTGCTTGGTTATCAGCTCATCACCCGTTTGATGATGGATCAAACCCGGCCATTGCGGGTTCCAGAACACCTTTCGAGTGGCATGGACACAATGCTCAACCGTTGGGGTCGCGACCAATTGGCACCCGCCTGGCTTAATAAAGTTGAGGCGCTGCTGACCACCAAATATGGTTGGGGCAGTGAAAATAAAACCAAATAAGCGTCTATTTCTTTGATCTTTTCAGAAAATTTCTCGGTCACGCGTTTGCGCCAATTTTTTATTCGCGTGGTGTTGATGACGGTGACGGTCGTTGCCGGTTGGACCGCTTATGCGCAGCAACCGGTATTACTGCTCGACAGCGCCGGGCGGGTCGATCCTTGGTCGGCGATTACCACCTTCACCGATGCGAATGGTCGGTTGACCGTAGACGGGGCGATTCAACAGACAAAAAACTTTGTCGTTCCAAAATCGGCGTATGCAACACTCGGTTTCAAGGATGGCGTCGAATGGTTGCGATTGCCGTTTGCTGTTGCGGCAGATTCGGACGGTGATTGGATTTTTGATATCGACTACGCGTTGCTGAATCGGGTTGATGTTTATTTTTTCCGTGATGGTGAATTTTACAAATCATTGCATTTGGGTAATGACCAAGCTGCATCTGCCCGGGCCATCGCCGGGCGCTCGTTGGCAGCACAAATTTCATTTGTGCCGGGCACGCAGTATGAGATGTACATGCGGGTTGATACGATTGGCACCAAAATTTTGCCGATCTCCTTTTATAAGCTGTCTACATTTCACCGGACAGCCTTAAGCGAGCAGATGTTGCAAGGGTTCCTCTCCAGTCTGGGCGTTTCATTGATTCTGTTTAGTCTGTTGCAGTGGGTCAGTTTGCGCGAAGCCATGTACCTCAAGTACGCAATGTTGGTTTTTGCGAGTATGTTGTTTTCGGTGCATTTTTTCGGCATCGGCGAACAGTATTTGTGGACGGATAACGACTGGCTTGAAAAACATCTGGCGGGCATCACCTCGCTCATGGCGGCGTGTTCGACTGCTTTATTTATCGACGATGTAATGGGCGTTGACTATAGCCGCCGGTTGCGATTGGTACTGCGTGGTGTGGCCAGTGTGCTGGCATTGGCCGCCATCGGGCACGCGTTGGATATTATCAATATTCAGCAGGTCGGTGTGTTGATGGGGACGCTGGGATTGTTGCCGGCGCTGATCGGTGTGCCGGGTGCCATCACCCGCATTCATCGCGGTGACATTATCGGCGCATATTTTTTTATTGCCTGGATCGGTTACTTTGTCGCCAGCGCCATTATGGTTGGTGTGGTCAAAGGATATATTGGTGTGAATTTTTGGACGATGCATTCGTTTCAGATCGGTGCAACGCTCGATATGTTGGTGTTTTTGCGAATCGCTGTATTACGCTCGGCTGTGGTGCACGTGGACGCGCGACGCGCGACCATCGAGCGTGAAAATCTGATTTCGTTGGCTCATACCGACTCACTGACAGGGTTATTGAATCGTCGCGGATTGAATGAAATTCTCGACAAAAATCTGAAAAATATATCCAGCGACAAATTGCTGGTGGTTTTTATCATGGACCTTGACCGTTTTAAGCCGGTGAATGATCGTTACGGTCACGACGTGGGCGATCAGTTGCTGATCCTGGTGGCGAGCCGCCTGCGGAGTGCGGTTCGGGGCGCCGATATTGTGGCGCGATTTGGCGGCGACGAATTTGTGGTGATGGCGACCGGTTTGCAGGACGAGCAGCAGGCCAAGGAGTTAGGTACCAAATTGGTTGCAGCGATAGCCATGCCATTTGCGTTGGAAACCCATGTTTGCCAAGTGGGGGCGACGGTCGGTTATTCGATTGCGCCGACCGATGGCCTGGATGGTGCAAGTCTGCTTAAATTGGCTGATGCCGCGATGTATGCCGGTAAACAGGACGGCCTGGATTGTGTGCAACGTGCCACCAAGGCATGATGGGACATTTGGTGCGGTGAATTCTGCAATTGGTCGGTGAATGGTTTATGTTGCCTTTGGGTGGCGATATATTGAAGCCTGACAAACGCGTTTATCCGCGTCAGGCGGACGTCTCAGGCTGGTTTTTATGGCTGACGTCCATGCCGCCGACGCGAACAGGCGCCCACAACTTTCAATTGGAGACCCAATCATGACCATGGCCGACGAGTTGCAAAAACTGCAAACCCTGCGTGAGCAGGGCGCGTTGACTGATGATGAATTTTTAAAAGCGAAGCAGCGAGTCATCAACGATGACGCATCCTCATCCTCATCCTTCTACGCAGAAAAAGAGTCGCCGCCCCCAACACCCACAACGCCTGCGGCGACAAATGGGCCGGCCATTTTTAATACCATGACCCGTTCGTTGCATGATCGCTGGATTGGTGGCGTCTGTGGTGGGTTGGCCGTTGCGACCGGTATTCCAGCCTGGGCGTGGCGCATTCTATTTGTTTTGACAGCCTTGTTGCATGGTTTGGGTCTGCTCATGTATGTCCTCTTATGGATTTTTGTTCCATTGGCGAAACCGGATTTGCAACAACGTTCTGGATCGTTTCATCCCTAAGTCAATATTTCTAATTCCATTTGTAAATCATTAATTGATCAATTCGTCATCCAAACTCGTCATTCCGAATGGCCTTGTTTGGGAAAGAAGGTGAGGAACCTCATCTGATTGATTGGCGGACAAACGAACGTTACCAAGGATGAGGCGGGTGAGATGGATCAAAGCACGAGGAAGTCGTGCTCGGTCGGAATGACAAATTGTTGATCACGCTCGTCATGAATGCACTTTTGACTTAGAAATGGAATAAGCCAGAACTTTGTCAATTTGATTGGCGCGCCCGCAGCGTGGGCGCGCCAATTTTTGTCCGCGCATGCTACTCGTCGCTGTGCCGGCGCCAAATATTGCGGTGATCTGCGGGAGGGTGCGGTTGATGGGTGATAGCCCGTTCATTCCGATGATGCCCGGTTGCGGCTGGGTTCCGCCGGGCGCAAATTTCGTCAAAAATTCGGTTTATCAAATAAAATGCGGCGGATTTGGCGGTTAATGCACACAAGCGTCGCTGTCGGCGTGTAGACTTCTGGTTGCCGCGTTTAGAATATTCAAAAGAGCTGCGACCATTTGATGCCGCAACCGCGCAACTGGGAGGAAACATGATATTTGCCAAGCTGCTTCCCCGCGAAGCCAATTTTTTTGAGATGTTTAACCAGCACGCCAGCCACACCACCGATGCCGCTCGGGCGTTTGCCAAATTGGTTACGAATTACAGTGATTTGACGTTGCGGGAACAGTACACGAAAGAGGTGAATGACGCCGAACATGCGGCGGATCGTGTCACCCGCCAGGTCAATCATCATTTGCACAAGACATTTATCACGCCGATTGATCGCGAGCATATTTTTTCGCTGATCAATACCATGGATGATGTCGCCGATTTATTTCAGGACAGTGCGGAAACCATGTCGCTTTATGACGTGCGCCACATGACAGATGACATGGTTCGTTTGACCGAGTTGGCGGTGAAATGTTGTGAACGGCTGCGCCATTGTGTGTCGTTGATCAGCGGGGTGGCCAAAGCCGAGATTGCGGATGCCGCGCTTAGAACCTGTGAAGAAATTGATCAACTGGAGTCGGATGCCGATCGGGTCATGCGGGCCGCCATGACTCGTTTGTTTCGCGAGGAAGAGGACGTGCGCGAAGTTTTAAAGCTCAAGGAAATGTATCAATTGTTGGAGACCATTACCGACAAGTGTGAAGATTGCGCGAACCTGATCGAGGGCATCGTCCTCGAAAATTCCTAGGCGGAAAAATGGGTGAAACTGCACAAGTTGCCCTGTGGGTGGTGATATTGCTGGTTGTGCTGGCGCTGCTATTTGATTTTATGAACGGCTTTCATGACGCCGCCAATTCAATCGCAACCGTTGTTTCCACCGGCGTATTAAAACCCGGGCAAGCCGTGTTATTTGCCGCGTTTTTCAACTTTGTTGCGATATTTGTTTTTCACTTGAGTGTGGCCGCGATGGTCGGCAAAGGCATTGTTGACCCTGGTGTGGTCGATACCCATGTGGTATTTGGTGCACTCATCGGCGCGATTACCTGGAACGTGATCACCTGGTATTACGGCATTCCCAGCAGTTCCTCACATGCGCTGATTGGTGGCATTGTTGGCGCGGTGATTGTCAAAGCGGGGCCCGGGGCATTGATTTCAGCGGGGGTGCTGAAAACCGTCGCTTTTATTTTTGTTTCACCTGTACTTGGTTATCTCCTGGGCTCGTTGATGATGCTGATTGTGTCCTGGGTTTGCCGTCGCTCGACACCGATCCGAGTGGATCGCTGGTTTCGACGCCTGCAGTTAATTTCCGCCGGGGCATACAGTCTTGGCCACGGCGGCAACGACGCACAAAAGACCATTGGTATTGTCTGGATGCTGTTGATCGCCACTGGATATACGGCGTCGGCCGACACCTCACCGCCAACCTGGGTGATTGTCTCCTGTTACTTTGCAATTGCACTGGGAACACTATTTGGCGGTTGGCGCATCGTCAAAACCATGGGGCAAAAGATCACAAAATTAAAGCCAGTGGGCGGATTTTGTGCTGAATCCGGCGGGGCGATCACTTTATTTCTTGCGACCGGGCTGGGCATCCCGGTGTCAACCACGCACACCATTACCGGTGCCATTGTTGGCGTTGGTTC
>JANPNU010000260.1:0-8674 GCA_031427615.1 Burkholderiales bacterium | reverse complement strand
GACGCGACGTGTTGCCACATGTCGAGTGGCGCTTGTTTTACGGCGACAAAATCGGCCTGCTGGGGCCCAACGGCGCGGGCAAATCGACCTTGGTGAAAACCCTGGCGGGAACGCTGGCGCAGAAAAAAGGCGGGCGTTATGAAGGACAGGGCTTAAAAATCGGTTACTTCGCGCAGCACCAGATCGAACAATTGCGCACCGACGAATCGGCCTTGCAGCATTTCAAACGACTCGACCCGACCACACGTGAGCAGGAACTGCGTAATTTCCTCGGTGGATTCGATTTTCGTGGCTCACGCATCGATGAACCGGTCGGGCCGTTTTCCGGCGGCGAAAAAGCGCGGCTGGCATTGGCGTTAATCGTCTGGCAAAAACCGAATTTGTTGTTACTCGATGAACCGACCAATCACCTCGACATCGATATGCGCGAAGCCTTGGCCGAAGCGTTGCAAGAGTTTGAAGGCACACTGGTGGTGGTGGCGCACGACCGGCATTTGCTCAAAGCCACAGCCGACCAGCTCTGGATGGTCGCCGACGGCGAAGTCAAAGAGTTTGATGGTGACTTGGACGATTACAAAGTGTGGGCAAAAAACTACGCCTCGGCAAAGTCGAAGGCGGGCAAACCTGACAAAGTCGTTGTGGAGCAACCCGTTTCAGCCAAAAAGCCGCCTAAAGCCGCACCGGTATTGGAGGTTCAAACGACGTCACCAGCCGACCGTAAGGAGCAAAAACGCGCCGATGCCGACACCCGCCAGCGGCTTGCCACCGCGCGCAAGCCATTGGAGAAAAAACTCGCCGAGTTCGACAGCCAAATGAAAGCCCTCACCACCGAGCGCGTTCATATTGACACCTGGCTGGCCGACGAAAGCGCCTATACCGACGACAAAAAAACGCAGCTACAAGAAAAGCTCAAACGCCAAGTCGAGCTAACAGCCGCGATCGGCGATTGTGAATGGCAGTGGCTACAAGCCTCCGAAAAACTCGAGGAGCTTAAGGGTTGTTGATGAATCGGCATCCCTATTTGTGCGCCACGCGTTGGACGGCGGTGATGGTGGTGTCAGCGCTCCTCACCGCCTGCGGCACTGCGCCTAAAAAATCGACGATCCATGTGCCAACGCCATCAAAACCTGGCGGCGGCTACTATCTGGATGACGGCCCCGGTGTCGATGCCGGAAAAAACGCAGCAGCGTATCTGGATAACCTTGCCGATGCGGTGCCACGCACAGAAAAATTTCACAGCGGCGCCAATAAGCCCTACACCGTGTTCGGCCGCAGCTATGTGCCGGCTGTGAACAATGAGCCGTTTCGCCAAACCGGAATTGCGACCTGGTATGGCCGGAAATATCACGGCAATATGACCTCCATGGGCGAAACTTACGATATGTATGCCATGACCGCCGCGCACACCACGCTGCCGCTACCATCGTATGTACGTGTTACCAACCCCGCCAATATGAAATCGGTGGTGGTGCGCGTCAATGATCGTGGCCCTTTTCATTCCGAGCGGGTGATTGATTTGTCCTATGCGGCGGCCCACCGGCTCGATCTCGCCCGCCGTGGCAGCGGCCAGGTCATCATCGAGCGAGTGTTTGCTGGTGAGGCGCCGCGCGCCGCGGCGGCAACCGTGACTAACACGCCGACGGTGATTGTCCCACCACCCTCGCCGGCGTTTGCGCCACTACTGACCATACCAGCGGTCATCACAACGCTCGCAGCAACACCCGCCCCCGCCGCAGCGGCGCCGCTTTCTCCACCTATAGCCGCTGTGGGCACACAAATATTTTTGCAACTTGGGGCCTTTTCTTCCGAGGACAACGCTGCCATTTTTCGGGACCGGATGGCGCGCGAACTAGACTGGAATCGTGAGCCGTTAAATGTGCTGTATGCAGACAATCTGTGGCGCGTGCGGCTCGGCCCCTATACCTCCCGTGTCGAAGCCGAAGCTATACAGGCGCGCATTAAATCTTCACACAATCTGTCACCGGTGTTTTCCAAACCGTAACGCCGGCCATCCTCCGTCTCTCTCTACCTACTCATTACCTCTTTGCCTCTTTACCTATTGAGCCCATTCCTATGAAGTCTTGTTTCTCCTCAGATTCAACCGCCGCTGTGATTGCAACACTCGCCACGGTCACCATGGTTACCATCGCCGGCGGATTTATGTTCAGCGCGCCAAGCCACGCAACCACCACCGCAACCACTGTCGTTACATCACAACTGAAGACCGTGCAAGCCGACATTCCGCCACCGGCCGTTTCGGCCCGCGCCTATGTGTTGTTTGACGCTTCCAGCGGACAGGTGCTCGCGAGTCAGGCGATCGGCGATCGGTTTGAACCGGCCTCCCTCACCAAACTGATGACGGCATACCTGGTGTTTGACGCCCTCAAAACCAAAAAGCTGACCCTGACACAAACCGTACCGGTTTCTGAACGCGCCTGGAAAGCCGAGGGCTCGCGTATGTTTATCGATCCCAAACAAACCCCGACCGTCGAATCACTGATTCGCGGCATGATTGTGCAAAGCGGCAACGACGCCGCGATTGCCTTGGCCGAAGCGGTCGGCGGCTCGGAAGAGTTGTTTGCGCAACTGATGACCAAACAAGCCAAAAAACTCGGCATGAACAACAGCCACTTTTTGAATTCGACTGGTCTACCCAATATGCTGCACTACTCAACCGCCGAAGATTTATTGCTGTTATCGAGTGCGTTAATTCGTGATTTCCCGGTTGAGTTCGCCTATTACAAAGAGCGTGAATTCACCCACAACAAAATCACCCAACCCAACCGCAATCGTTTGCTGCAACTCGACCCGACTGTTGACGGCCTCAAGACCGGCCACACCGATGCGGCCGGCTATTGTTTGATCGCCACTGCCAAACGTCCACAACCCGGTGGTGGTGAACGACGGCTGATTTCAGTGGTACTGGGCACCGCATCCGACGCCGCACGCACGCAGGAAAGCCAGCGGTTACTGAATTACGGCTATCAAATGTTTGACGCACAACGCCTCTACAAAAAGGGCGACACGATTGCCACCCCGGAGATTTTTAAAGGCAGCCAAAACACCGTCAAACTCGGCTTTGATCATGACGTCTGGCTGACCCTTCCCAAAGACAAATTCACCGGCCTGTCGGCGGCCCTCACCACCACCCAACCGCTGCTGGCACCGCTGCAAGTCGGGCAGAAAGCAGGGATAATGAAATTGACCCGCGATGGCAAATTGGTCACAGAAATTCCAGTGGTGGCGCTTGAAGATGTGAAGGTTGCCGGTTTTCTCGGTCGTGGTTGGGACGCCATCCGGCTGATATTTGCGAATTAGGTTTTGACCATGCACGCCTAACGATCAACCGAAAAAATTGTCATTCCGACAAAGCACCGTTTTATCGTGCGCCGAGGAATCTCATCCATGTCAGTCGCGTTGCTGCCGGTTTCTTTGACAATCAACGCGATGGGATTCCTCACATAATACTGTTCGGAATGACAATTTTTTTGATGGTTGCGTTATAACAAAGCAAAAATACATTTGGGGTTTTCCATGTCCACACCAATATGCCTGCCGGTTGTTTTTCTCAACGGCGACTACCTACCATTTGAAGAAGCAAAAATCTCCCCGCTCGATCGCGGTTTCATTTTTGGCGACGGTGTCTATGAAGTGATTCCTTATTACGATGGCCGCGGTTTGCGCGCACGCGAACATTTGATTCGATTGCAACGCTCGATGGATGCGCTGTATTTATCCAATCCGTATTCGATGGAAAAATGGGAATCCATTATTTCCGGATTGATCGAAAAAAACGGCGGCGGCAATGTGGGTGTTTATATTCAAGTGACGCGTGGCGTGGCCAAACGTGATTTTTCAATTCCGAAGAATTTAACGCCGACCGTGTTTCTGATGGTTAACCCGTTGCCGACACCCAAACCCGAGGTGTATGAAAACGGCATATCGGCCGCGTCGATGGATGATTCGCGCTGGTTGCGGTGCCAAATCAAATCGACCGCCTTGTTGGGTGCGGTATTGCTCAAACACGAGTCTGCGTTTGATGGCGCCGATGAAGCCATCCTGTTTCGTGACGGCTACCTGACTGAATCAACGGCGTCGAATATTGCCGTGGTTAAAAATGGCGTTATCTTGTGCCCGCCGATGGACAACCTGATTTTGGGCGGTATCACCTACGTGTTGATGATTGAGCTCGCACAAAAGGCAAAGCTGCTCTTGGAGATTCGTCGTGTCTCGCGCCGGGAAGTCGAAACGGCCGACGAGTTGTGGATTCTGTCGTCGACAAAAGAAGTGGTGCCGATTGTGACGCTTGATGACAAGCCGGTTGGTTTTGGTGAGGGTGCCGGCAAGCCGGGCCCGCACTTCAAAAAAATGTATCAACTTTTTCAAGATTACAAACGCGATCTGCCGCGCGCATAGTTGATTGCGGATGCATTTGACCAAAATGGAGAATGGTTGTGGGTGAACAGGCAAACAATGTCGGCAGCGGCGACGAATCGTTATTAACCTTTCCGACCGACTTTCCCATCAAAGCAATGGGGCGTATTAAAGCGTCGGGAGACCAGGCGGCCAACCCGGATTTTGCCCAGACGGTGCTGACGATCGTGCAAAAACACGCGCCGGAATTTGATGCCAGCAGGCTCGAAATGCGTCCGTCCAAAAATGGCAATTTCATCGCCGTGACCGCCACCATTCACGCCACCTCCAAAGCGCAAATCGACGCGATTTATCTTGATTTAACCGCGAACCCCGCAGTGTTGATGGCGCTATGAGCTGGCGTTTTCCCGGATTGTGTCCGGAGCGCAAGTTTGCCCATCGCGATCACTGTTGATGTAAAAAACATGAACCCAACCGTCAAAACCCTTGGGCAGGTTGAATACGCAACCACTTTTGCGGCCATGCGCGACCACAACGCCGTATCCACTGCCGCCACCCCCGACGAATTCTGGCTGCTCGAACATCCGCCGGTATTTACGCAGGGACTCGCCGGCAAGCCCGAGCACCTGCTCGACCCCGGCCCCATTCCAGTGGTCAAAATTGATCGTGGCGGGCAGGTGACTTATCACGGCCCCGGGCAGCTGGTGATCTACTTGTTGTTAAACATGCACTCACAACGTATTGCCGCGCTGGGCGGCAAGCGCGGTTATGGCGTCAAAAGTCTTGTGAACCGAATCGAGCAATCGTTGATCGATTTACTTGCAGAATATGATGTTGACGGGTTTCGACGATCCGGCATGCCGGGGGTTTATGTCAACCAAGCGGATGGGGTGGCGAAAATCGCCGCGATTGGATTACGCGTTGCCAACCACGCCACCTATCATGGCCTGGCACTCAATGTGGATATGGATTTGGCGCCGTTTAAACGCATCAACCCCTGTGGATATGAAGGGTTGATGGTGACACAAATGCGTGATCTGGGTATCCCCGATAAAATGGACGTTCTTGCAAACAAACTTGTGGTGCATTTGAAAGAAAATTTTTATGGCTGAAGCTGGTGTCAAAGAAAAATCCGGTCTCAAAACCGCGCGTATTCCAATCAAGGTTGTTGTACAAAATGCGGCCGAGCGCCTGAAAAAACCCGACTGGATCCGTGTCAAGGCCGGCTCATCGTCGTCGCGTTTTTACGAGATTAAAGAAATTTTGCGCGATGCGAAATTGCACACGGTATGCGAAGAGGCGTCGTGTCCGAATATCGGCGAATGTTTTGGCAAAGGCACCGCGACCTTCATGATCATGGGCGACCTGTGCAAGCGTCGCTGCCCGTTTTGTGACGTAGGCCATGGCCGACCCTTGCCGCTTGATGCCGATGAGCCGCGCCATTTGGCCGAAACCATCGCCAAACTCAAACTCAAATACGTGGTCATTACCAGCGTGGATCGCGATGATTTGCGCGACGGTGGTGCCGGGCATTTTGTCGATTGCATCCGCCAAACCCGCGCCCTCTCCCCCGCCACCCGCATCGAAATTCTCACGCCGGACTTTCGTGGCCGACTCGATCGTTCACTGGCGATTTTGCGCGAAGCCCCGCCGGACGTGATGAATCACAATTTGGAAACGGTGCCACGTTTGTATAAACAAGCCCGACCCGGCTCGGACTACGCGCATTCCTTGAAGCTGTTGAAAGACTTCAAAGCCGAGCACCCCAACACGCCGACCAAAAGCGGCTTGATGGTTGGGCTGGGTGAAACCAACGAAGAAATTTTGGAGGTCATGCGTGACTTACGTGCCCACGACGTCAATATGCTGACGGTCGGTCAATACCTGCAACCGTCGGCGCACCACTTACCGGTGCTGCGGTATGTGCCGCCGGATGAATTCAAAATGTTCGAAACCGAAGCGGTAAAAATGGGATTCATTCATGCCGCCTGTGGGCCAATGGTGCGCAGCTCGTACCATGCCGATCAAATGGCGCACGATGCGGGTGTCTGAAAATGATAAATCAGAGGTAGTCCGGGCAAACCGATAATTTTCCGTCTGGGATGGTTTTCGATCGATTGCAAAGACGACCCAGCAACCGGGATGACGGTTGACGTTGCATCAATCCGGTTGTCTGATGGCCGCACGGGGAGCCAATCCGCCGACCACTTTGCAGGTCACATTTCTGGACAACGTCATCGCCGCAAGCATTTGCGTCGGCTTGATGCGACCGGCGATCATTTCACGCTCGTCGCGCGCCTGAATCGCATCGATCAGCATGCGGTCATGTGCATTATGCGGATCAAAGTTTGGCCCAAATGTGCGGTCAACAAAAGGCGCAATGATATTCGAAAAGCCGTAAAAAAATTCAAAGCCGAAACGCGCCACAAGCAGGCTCAGAATATCCTGCGCGCGGATTCCCTCAAAGTTTCCAGGGTTCGGGGGCGGATTCAAAAACTGATGTTCGACTCGACCTGAAATATGATTGAATCGCTGTTGCTTGGTCAGAGACGACCAGTATTCATCAATGATCTCTTTAGCCTCCGGCCAACGTGCATGGCCATTGCGACCAATCATATCCGATGTCACAAACCATCCGTTGTGCCCCAGCGATAAGGCGATGGCGTCAAACAGCCCTTCAAGGTTGGCAACGTGATGAAGCGATTGATTGGCAATTACGCAATCGTAGTGTTTGTCCGGCAACCATGAATTAATATCCGCCAACACAGGAACAACCATCGCCGTGAGCCCAAGCCCAAGCCCGCGGGCAGCTTGCTCTCCCCTGCGCAGCGCGTCCTCATTGAAATCCAGGCACTCCATAACGAAGTTCCGATGCCCCTGTTCCACCAGCCGTTTGCAAAGCAAAATCTCAAAATCACAATTGCCCGCGCCAATGCTGATAAATCGCCTGGGTCGCGCCGCTGTTTGCGCAAACGTCATCTGCAGATAGCGCAGAAAAAAATCTTCCAAACCCTGGATGCCATGCTCTTTCAGCCTTGGAAGCACGTACTTATTCGACCAGTAGTGAAACATTGGCGGAAGGTCGTGAATTTCCTGGCAGTCGGCATATGTCGCTTTTTCCAGCAGGCTGCGCAGCTTGTACGCGAGCTTATCCGCTATCCAGGATCAGCTTGGATCAAGCAGGTAGCCGGCGATTTTTTTTGCGGGGGGCAAAAGATGCACGGCCTTGAGTCCGCTGCACAACAATGCAAGTGATCTTATGAGCATGTCAAGTCAACAGCCTTCTGGATTAATGTGACGCACTGGATTGCATGAGCGACCGACGTATTTGGCTAAGCACAAGTTGATCACACAGAAACTCCAAAATCGGATTGATGGTGGGCCTCGGCGAAACCAATGAGGAAATTCTGGATGTGATGCGCGACTTACGTGCCCACGACGTCAACATGCTCACCGTCGGCCAGTATCTGCAACCCTCCGGTCATCACTTGCCGGTGTTGCGGTACGTGCCGCCGGATGAATTCAAAATGTTTGAAACCGAAGCCGCGAACATGGGCTTTGTCCACGCCGCGTGTGGGCCGATGGTGCGCAGCTCGTACCATGCGGATCAGATGGCGCATGAGGCAGGGGTTGCGCCACAGATAGGGCACTTCTAAAAACCTCGGTCATTCCCGCGTCCCACCGGATACACTGTGATAAAGGCGGGAATCCAAGTGCGGTAATGCCCTGATATCGATAGAAAAATTGGACCTCGGCCCCGGCTTTAACCATACCGGGGCAGGCGCTACGCCAGGGCGACAGTAACTTAGTTTATTGGACGTTCCCGATAGTTAAACGCGTTTACTGGCGGGGCGTTTCAAGCAAATATTCGTCGAAGCGCCCGCCACTATTGGTGGTTTATTTGTTTCCCGCGCAAGTTTTCGTTGAAAAATTCTGCTGTCTTAGCAAAAAGCAAGACGTGACCGAATGCTGTTCGCATAGCTAAATTACCCCGTCATTCCCGCGCAGGCGGGAATCCAATTTTTGGGTGCCACACACAAGGGGACTTGGATTCCCGCCTGACACCAGAATGACGACCAAAGGTAATTCACGTCGCTTTTTTCTGGCTTAACAGCATTGAGACGTGACCCCTTTGCGCACTTTGCGCACTTTGCGCTATTTCCACTTTGTTGTATGTGGCCTCTATGTGTCGGATACATCTCGCCAGTTATTAAGACCAGGGTTTAATTAAATTCAGTCCCGTTACGGACTTAAAATCATCAACATTGCGTGTGACGACCGCGGCTTTATGGAAGAGTGC
>JANPNU010000259.1:0-2369 GCA_031427615.1 Burkholderiales bacterium | reverse complement strand
GCCACGTTGAAAAACGCGCCAGGGCACAAAACATCAAAACCCTGTTTGTGCTTTCCACCCAGACCACACAATGGTTTGTCGAGCGCGGCTTTGTTGAAGCCGACATCAATGCATTGCCCCAATCGCGGCGTGAACAATATAACCACGAACGCAATTCGAAGATTTACACCAAAACGATCTAACCGTTTATTGATCGTCACCAACAGGAAAAACCATGTCCCGCACCATCACCTGCGTCAAACTCAAAACCGAAGCCGAAGGGCTTGATTACCCGCCGTATCCGGGCCCCATCGGCAAGCGCCTGTACGAGGAAGTGTCGAAGCCCGCGTGGAAAGAATGGCTGGAGCACCAGAAGCGGCTGGTGAACGAAAACCGCCTGAATCTCGCCGACCAGAAGGCGCGCAAATATCTGGAAGAACAAATGCTGCGGCATTTTTTTGGCGACGGTGCGGATCAGGCAATGGGTTTTGTTCCACCTGCGGCAGAGTAAACCTGGTGGCAGTTGGAAATCGTGTGACAGCCGTATGATTGTTGTGGCTGTTTAAGTCGCAATCATCCACTGCGAAAACCGGCCCCGCGATCCAGCGACTACGGGCTGCTTTGCATGGGCGAATGCGTGGCCACCGCGCTCTGATTGTCGTCGGCATCGGCGGCAATGGTCTCAACAACCATGGGTAGGTTGAGGCTTCGCCACAGGCCGATTGGATACATGCCGCGCCGTATCAACCGGCCGGCGACCATCAAAACGATTCGCGCAATATCGGCCACCGGCCGAAAATGACTGGGCCGCGCCAGTGTTGGGTAAATGCCGGGGATGGCCACCGCAAGACTGCGTACCCCGATTGCTCCAGCCGCGATTAAAATTTCGCTCTCGAAAACAAATCCGTTCCAGCAGACATCACGATGCGTTAGTTTTTTAAGCAGAAAAGCCGGGTACACCCGAAACCCGGATTGGGTATCGGCGATAGGGTATCCCGACGCCCACGAAATCCAAAAGCGGGCAAATTGATTGGCGTAGTAACGTCGCGGCGGAAAGTTTTGTTTGTCGTGCAAGCGGGCGCCGATGATGATATGCCGTGGTGCGCGTGCGGCGAGAGCCAACAGATTAGGCAGGTCTTCTGGTCGATGCTGTCCGTCGCCATCGAGCGTGACAATAAATTCGGCACCGAGGGCGAGTGCGTATTCAAAACCCCGCCACAAACTTGCGGCCTTGCCAATATTGTGTTCATTACGTAACACCACCACGGGCAGATCGGCAACCTGTTCGCGGGTTGAATCGATTGAACCGTCATCGATGATCACCACATCCGCTGCGAATTTGAGCATTCGTTCAGTGAGGTCGCGAATGGTTGATGCTTCGTTGTAGGCGGGGATAACGACGACTATTTTGGCGGTGGGGCAACGCATAAGATCAAAGGATTAAATTGAGTCGCATATATTAGCAACAACGCCGCCCAAGCGATGGTTTTTCGACATCATTTTGGATCAGGCAACCTGGCGACCAGGGTGTTGGATTTTGCAATTGTCCAAGTTACGGCAAAACCAGCCGAGAGATTATTGCGCCTCCCAAGCAACGGGCTTGATTCAAATTTTGCACGGTTGAGGGCATCATATTTCACAAATCCTGCCACCCAAACCGACTCGAAACGCCGTGAAAGAGCCACTATTCCCTGCGCCCCTGAGTAGCCCCCAGACGCACGGTACGCTGGTCGTCCAGGTCGGGCGTACTGGTCGGAAACTGCGTAAAAATGGCCGTGATATTTTTGATCGCCAAACAGCACGCCCGCAACCAAACCGAGTCGCCATCCCAGGTCAGACACCAAGTCGAGATTGAGGTTGGGGTTGGCGAGCAAGCCGGCATTGTGAATGGATCGAAAATCACTCGCAATCACCGCTCGCAGCGGCAACTTGAGTGAAAGTTTTGATTGCGAATTTTCCGCCAACAGCAAATTGAGCGTGGGCCCGATTTCGAGTGTCGGGTCAAGATCCGGCATGCCTTGGCGAACCGTATTGCCGCTGCTGCGTACCGGCACTGAACCATTGATGGAAACATCGAGCTGGGTACGTGTGCCGGTGTACAGCAAGCCGCGAATTTTTTCACGATCAACCTGAAGGATATTGCCGCGATAGACAAATGCGGGCACCGGCAGCAGGTAACTGTGACGACGCGTTGAACCACGATAATCCGGAAAACTGATGGCGGCAGCGTCAATGCCGACCTCCCACAATGGCAGCGATTCCGCAACGGCGAATTGCGGGCAGGCCACCAAAGCGGCAGCAAAAAATGCGCAATGCAGATGTTTATAACTCACGATGTGCATTAGGTGTCCGGTTTGATCATCCCGCGTTTTTTTGTTGCTGGTGTTTGC
>JANPNU010000258.1:0-2261 GCA_031427615.1 Burkholderiales bacterium | reverse complement strand
CAGGAACGTGGCGCGCCGCGAGGAGCTGCCTTTGGCGGCGTCGAGGCGTAGTAGCCTGCTGCCGTTGTCCGCACGCCAGATGGTGATGTTGCCGCTTTTGCTGCTGGCCATGATGCGCGTGTCGTCGTCGCTAAACTTGGCGTATCGATTGCCCTCCGCATCTTCTGAGTGAACGGCACTGAGCATATCGACGCTGCGCATGGCTTGTTCCAGCATGATCCTGACGTCACGCGAATGGTTGCCCATTCGATAGGTTTCGGCCAGAAACACGGCCGCATTGACCGGTTGCTCCTGCATCATCGCCTCACGCCCAAGGTCTTCGAGACGTTCCATGCGGTCCTGACGATAGCGCCAGAACAAGCCACTGACTAGCATCGCGACCAGTACCACACCGACGACAGCGCGAATGGTAAGGCTGCGCCGCGTACGCTCACGGTCCCGCTGGCGAAGCTCATCGAACGGCACACCGAGCAACCCGGCGATAAGCCGCAGCAGCGCAATCGATCTGGTCTCGCGCCCGCGCCGGATGTCTGCCGCAATCGGCTCCACTCGCTGGCTGGTGAGATTTCCCGAAGCATCTACACGATATTTCAGCGCCTCCGGAAAGCACTCAAGCAGTCCACTGTTGGGTTTATCAGCGGCATTGGGCTCTCCATCGGTGATGAGCGCCAGAATCCTTCCTTCGCCGCCCATCATTTTGAACTGGCGAATCTCTTCATTCACCCACCGCGAACGCGCGGCAGACGGCGAACAGATGACGATCAAATAGCGAGATTGCGCCAGCGCTTCGGTCAGATTCTTCCCAAGCTCGGAGGATCCAGGCAGCTCGTCGCGATCGCGAAATACCGGGAAAAGGCGCGTCGGCGTCTTCCCCTCGCGCGTATCGCGACCAACCAATCGGCGCGGCACGCGAAAGGTCTCCAGTTCACGGTGCAGCCATTCGCACACCTTTACGTCCTGATGGCTGTAACTAAGAAACGCCCAGTATTTCTTAAGTGCCTCCATCGCTTGCCCCGGATGTGACCTGTCAGCCTCAAGCGTAACGTGTGTTGCCGCCGTGAAATACGGAATATTCGACAAAGTTGCAAGCGGATGGCATTCGCGCTGAAATCATGAAACTCAAGCACTGGCGCGGATTTCAGGCGTTTTTGCTTCCGAAAAGCGCGCCGGGTGGCGTTCTACGTTCTTGCTTGCCATTATTCCGGTCGCTAAATTGCGCGAACAGAGTCCTTCTCCCTTGGGACAAGGGCACACTTGAAGCTAAGCAGAAGGGTTGGGATGAGGGGTAATCTCTTCCCGCTACAGACCCCTCACCCCTACCCCTCTCCCCAATGAGAGGGAACAAAACTTCCCACTCATTTACAGCCCGATGAACAAGCACCCGCTGCTCAGGTCGTCTCCGTCTCCGCCTGCTGCGGCCGCCATTTAAGCAATTTGTTTTCTGCAAACGTCACCGCAAAATCCAGCAATAGCGCAAACACCGTCAACACCAGAATCCCGGCAAATACGGTATTGATATCGAACGAGCCTTCCGCCTGATGAATCAAGTAGCCGACACCCTTGGCGCTGCCCAGATATTCACCCACCACCGCGCCGACAAAAGCCATGCCTACCGAGGTGTGCAGGCTGGAAAACACCCACGACGTGGCCGACGGCAGGTACACGTAACGCAGCAGTTGCGACGCATTAGCCCCAAGCATGCGTGCATTATTCAACACCACCGGCGAAACTTCTTTCACGCCCTGATAGACGTTGAAAAACACGATGAAGAACACCAGCGTCACACCGAGCGATACCTTGGACCAGATGCCGAGCCCAAACCAGACCATAAAGATGGGTGCCAGAATAACGCGCGGCATCGCGTTCATCGCCTTGATATAGGGATCAAGGATTGCGGAAGCCATTGGCGTTAATCCCAGCCACAGGCCGACCGCTAGCCCGAGCACGGTGCCGATCACAAACGCGAGCGCTGTTTCCTGTAGCGTGACCCACAGATGCGGATAGATTTCACCGCCACTAAACCACACCGAGATCACAATGAATATTTTCGCAGGTTCGCCAAAGAAAAATGCAGCGCGGTGTTCGTTGTCGAAGAAAATCGGCGGGATCAGGCCGGGTGAGGTAGAGACGTGCCAGATGACGAAAATCGCGACGAGCAATGCGATTTGCCAGAACCAGATAGGGATTTTTTTCATGGTTTTTTAGCTGGCGGATGTTTGTGCAAAATAGGTAGCAGTCGTTCCAGGACGGCATCGGTATTG
>JANPNU010000257.1:0-1780 GCA_031427615.1 Burkholderiales bacterium | reverse complement strand
ATCGCGCCAAGCAGCAGGGTCAATGCCGTGGCGATGCCCTGTGCGGCTTCGGCAATCGACGCCAAATCACGAATCGTAAAGTCGTCGTCCTGATCATCGCGAATGCGATGCCGAATGCGCAACAGTTGGGTGGCGTCGTACACGGCATCCTGTACCTGTGCGGCACTCGCCGCCTGTGCCAGCGCGTAATGAATACTGCCGGGTTGCCCCCAGCGAATGAGTTGCTGACGCGCCGTGGAGAAGGGCACAAATACTGCGTCATCCTGATCCCCGCCACCAAGGTCGCTGCCCTTGCTCGCCAACACACCAATGACTTCAAACGGCCGGTTGCGAATTCGAATACTCTGGCCGATCGGATTGGATTCACCGTACAGATTGCTCGCCACCGTGCCACCGATGACCGCCACCCGTGACGCAGAACGAATTTCGATGTCGCCGAATAACGAGCCTTTGTCGGCTTCCCAATCTTTCACCGCAAAAAAAAATCCGGGGTCACGCCCATCACATTGGCGTTCCAGTTGGTGGTGCCACTGGCCACTTGAAACGGCTGTTGCACAATCGGCGCGACCGCATTAAAGGATGGCAATTGCGCAATCGCCTGGGCATCGGCGAGCGTTAATGTTTGTACCATGCCGCGTCCAGCACGCACCCCATTGGCGGTGGATGAGCCCGGGAAAATCACCATGACGTTCGAGCCCATGGCGGAAATGCGTTTATTGATGTCACCGCTGACCGATTCTCCAATCGCCAACATCAGCACCACCGCCCCGACACCAATGATGATGCCAAGCATGGTCAGTCCGGCACGCAATCGATTCATGCCCATGGCCCGAAATGCTTCAAGGAATACTTGCATGAGATTCATAATAAAAGTCCTTTATTAGCGGGTGTTTTCAGCACTTTTTGCCTGGAAGTGGCCGCCAATGCATGTGTTCGAATTTTGAGAAATTCATAAAATTCCGTCATTCCTGGGCAGGCGGGAATCCAATGGAGGTAAAGCAACGCAGCCTCCGCTTATTTTTGTTATTCCCGCGCAGGCGGAAATCCAAGCGCGCACAGCACGTCCCAGCAAGGCGGGGATCAATTTACACAAACTTGGATTCCTGCCTGCGCGGGAATTACGCCATCTTCGGTGAGGTCTGTGATGCGTTGTTGCTTGGATTCCCGTCTGTGCGGGAATGACGGCACACTGAGGTTTCATAGATGTGCATCGGCCATCGGCCCGTCATACGTCACGTATCCGTCTTTGAGTCTGATCAACCGTTTGGCATAACGCGCCACATCCGATTCATGTGTGACAATCAAAATGCTCATGCCATTTTCTTGGTTGAGACGCGTGAACAATTGCATGATTTCACTCGACGTGGTCGTATCCAGATTGCCCGTTGGCTCATCGGCGAGAATCAACGCCGGCTCACAAACCAACGCCCGCGAAATGGCGACCCGTTGTTGCTGCCCGCCGGAAATTTGATTCGGCAAGCGTTTGGTGAACGCGCCGAGTCCGGTTTGCGTGAGTTTTTCGGTGGCGCGTTTACGCGCCTCTTTCATGCTGACCCCTGCATACAGCAAAGGCAGCGCAACGTTATCCACCAGCGGCATGCGTTTGAGCAGGTTAAATCCCTGAAATACAAAACCAATGGTTTCGTTGCGCACCTTGGCGAGTTCGTTATCAGTGAGTTTGGAGGTTTCTTTGCCATTCAAGACATAGCTGCCGCCGGTCGGCGTATCAAGCGCACCCAAAATATTCATGAGGGTCGATTTACCGGATCCCGATTGGCCC
>JANPNU010000256.1:0-2363 GCA_031427615.1 Burkholderiales bacterium | reverse complement strand
TTGAAATCCTGCGGGCGGGTGACATTGTATTTGACCGACCACGCACGGTTCATGATGCGCAATTCGGTCATTTGGTCGAGCAGGGTGGGCACAGCGCCGTTGGTGACAATGTCTACCGTCAGGTTGTCCACCTTTTTGGCTACCTTGATGCCTTGCACATACGCGCCGAAATTCGAGGTTTTTTCCATCGCGCGGGCAATTGAGAACACCACGTCATCGGCCGAAAATGCGGTGCCGTCATGGAAGGTCACCTTGTCGCGCAATTTAAAACGCATGGTGGTGGCGTTGATGGCCTGCCACGACAGCGCCAGTGCCGGCTCGATTGCCATGGTTTTGCCGCGTGTGACGAGTGGCTCGTAAACGTGGTCGCTAATTGAATTGTTCAACCCTTCATTTTGGGCATGTGGATCCATCGTTAACACGTCACCCTGACTGGCCCAGCGAAAGGTCTTGGCATCGGCCGGCGTCGCGTAAATAAACAGGGCGCTGGTCAACACTGCGGCGGCGAATATTGCCAAGTTGGGGGCGTCGCGTTGGGGGGTCATAGTGGCTCCAATAAAATGGTTGTTGTTTTGGATGCGGCAGAACTGGTTTGCTGGCCAGCGACGAAAATTGGCACGGGCGCGGCGACAAAGCGAAAAGTGTGCCCGTATCAGACTGCCAAGTCAACAAAAATCCGGTTTGCCCCCGTTGCTTTGGCCGATAAAAATCGGCTCGTATTTGCGGTGTTGGGAACGCTAAAATAGCCTATCTAATTGACTCTCCCGTCAGGAAGCGCGATGACAACCATTGTGGTGGTGAAAAAGAACGGCCAGGCGGTGATGGCGGGTGACACACTCACCACATTCGGCACGACCCGCCTCGGCAGCGCACACGATGCCGCCCCGGAAAAAATCCTCAAACATAACGGGACATTTTTTGGCATTGCCGGCTCGGCCGCGCATCAAATGGTGCTCGAAAGCATTTTAACCAATCACGAAAAAGCCAAAGACTTTAGTTTCAACGGACGCCATGAAATTTACGAAAGTTTTCGTAAAATTCATCCAATCCTGAAAGAGGAGGCGTTTCTGAATACCAAAGAGGAGGAGGACGATCCTTATGAGTCGTCCCAGCTGACCGCAATGCTTGTGAATTCCTCCGGCATCTTTGGTGTGTATTCGATGCGGGAAATTTTTGAATTTGATCGCTTCTGGGCGATTGGCACGGGACGCGATTTTGCCTTGGGCGCGATGTTTGCCGTGTACAACAGCCGGATGACCGCCAAACAAATCGCCGAGCTCGGTGTCAAGGCCGGCTGTGAATACGACACCGCGACGGCGCTGCCGATGAATGTAGCAACGGTCAAGCTGGCGAAAGTTCGTGGCAAATAAACCGGCGCCAGTCGAACTGGCGCAAGTGCGGCTTGATAAATGGTTGTGGGCGGCACGATTTTTTAAGACACGTCAATTGGCAATTGACGCCATTCACGCCGGCCGGATTCATGTTGGCGGTGAACGCATCAAACCAGCCAAAACCATCAAGGTTGGTGATTGTATTGAAGTTCGTCACCCGCCTTATGCCTGGTCGATTGCTGTTTTAGGTTTGGCGGAAAAACGCGGTTCGGCGCAAATCGCACAATCGCTTTATTCAGAGACGGCTGAAAGTGTGGCGGCACGTGTGACGCTTCGTGCCGAATTAAAGGAATTACCGCCGCCACTTTTCCCCGGTCGCCCAACCAAAAAAGACCGCCGCACACTGGTGCGATTTTTTGACAAGCAAACAGATCATGACCGCTCGTAAGGTGGGGTGTCGGATTGTTGCTGTCTGGCAGTTGATCGCCATCGTTTGGTTATCTTCGAGCGCAATCGCGCATGCCAACGAGCACTACCGAATTGATTCGCATGAAACCACCACCTCATACCAAACAAGATATCTGGGCATTTTTTTGGTGCATGGCCTGTTTGATCGCATCACCGGTGTGTTGCGTTACGATCCTGCCAAACCGCCCGCAGAACGAGACGCGTTTATTCATGTGGTGATTGATGCCACCACCTTGCGGCCAACTACATTCAATTCGGAAACCAAACGCGCCATGTTGCGTGGGCCCGAATTTTTTAATGTTGAAAAATATTCGACCATCGAATTTGTTTCCAGTGTTTTTCGTTTTGACGATGGCAAATTGATTGCCATCGACGGGGCGCTGACTCTGACCGGCGTGACCAAGCCGGTCACCTTAATGGTTAATCTCTTCGGGTGAATTCCCCGCCGCTTGCGGCGTCATGATCGGGTGGGCAGGCTTCATCTGCCCACCGTTTCAGTTCTTACAAGCAATTCCCGCGTGGGCAGTTAAAGCCGGCCCACCCAAGATGATCATCTTGTCGATC
>JANPNU010000255.1:0-5958 GCA_031427615.1 Burkholderiales bacterium | reverse complement strand
GGTTTTCGGCCAGGCGAATCCCACGGCATTTTTCATTTGCGATACTGGCGAAATCAATTGACGGCGGAGCAAATTCAGTTAATTTATCCATGGCGGCCATCACCGACTTGGCGCTTCCACCGGTCACGCCAAACCGCTGCAGTTTGTCGCCGGCCAAGGTGATGTTTACCTTGGAGCGCAATACAAACATTGTTAAGCGTTTTTGAATTCCCGGTAATAACGCCATGGGCATCATCAGGTAATACAGGGATTGATCGCGCCAAAGTAAAAACGTGACAAGCAACCGACCTTTGGGGGAACACCAGCCGTTCCATTGTGCCTGCCCGTCCGCCAACGCCATCACGTCATTGGTAAATTGTCCCTGCAAAAAGGCCGTGGCATCATTACCGCTGATTTCCAGCACGCCGTAATGTGACAAATCACACAGCGCTGTGGCGTCGGCAGGTGGTGATTCGCTGGTGTTGATGTTGGCATAGGCGGCAACACGGCCGTTGTGAAACTCCGCACCTTGGGAAATTAGAAATTGCGTCCAGAATTCGTTCATGTCTGTTCCTGTCAATTTGAACTGTGGGCCGGCTTGGGTGCGCCGGTCATGGGGCCGTTGTCTGGCTCATCGTGCCGGCCAAACCGCAAATTCCACCGTTGTTCGGTTGATGTCGATCTCTGGCAATTTGCCATTGATTACGACGCAGCTTATGCTGTAAATTTGTTCACATGCCTGACCATCAAGACCCACGCTGGATTTCGCTGCAGCCATCTTTAATCAATCTCATTTTGACATTGTTGACCGGTGTGCTGGCGGGGGCATCATTATGGTTGATTGATATTCCGGAATGGGTGCGTGCGGCAATCTTGTTATGGGCGTTGATTGTGTTGGTGATTGATGTGTATTGGGTCCGGCATCAATCGGCGGGCGCAGTCGGTGGCTTTTATTTGATTGAGCGCGAAAAAGTGGTGCCGAGTTTGGATCAAACCACTCCCTCTGAAAAATTGCCCACACCCAACAAGACCCGTGAGCTGGTTGTGCGATTGCGTTATGCGAACCCCGAAAAACGCAAAAAAGCGGACGGGACGATTGAGAGCGAAGCAGACGGCATGGTTTTATCCTCCCCTTATGTGTCAACGTACTTCACCACCATCCCCTATCGTTTGCCGGGCGACCCACCATGGCGTCGCTGGTTTCCACGCGTGTTGGCGTTGTGGGCGGACAGCCTTGATCGTGAACGATTCCGCGAAACAAGGGTGAAGTTGAAGTGGCGTTAGCAGCCTATTCAGGCTGCGATTAACCAATTTGAACGGTTTTGTGGGGCGCTTCGGTATAATTTGGGTCTGATTGTGAGCGCACAACGCTCATGGCTGTTTTCTTCCGCTGTTTGACTCTTGTCCTGTCCTGTCATGAATCCCAATTCAGATGTCGCGCCGCCGCGTTGCTTTACTTTGCGAGGCCCGGTTGCGCTTTCGCCATTTCGGCTGGAAAAACTTGCCACCAACCTTTCCGACCTAGGGATACAAGTCGGTACAATCAGCGCCGAATATCTACACATTGTTGCCGGCAATCGCGAACTGAACGCGGCTGAAATGGCGACTCTGGAACAGTTATTAACATATGGCGTCAGTGTTGATGTTTCGGCAATAAAGGTCGCAAACGCCGCACCAATACTGGTGTTTCCCAGAGTTGGCACGATCTCTCCCTGGTCGTCCAAGGCAACCGACATTGCGCACAATTGTGGCCTGTATGCCGTTTTGCGTATTGAGCGTGCAACCCGTTTTTGCATTGACGGGTTTGCGGATTTAGGCGGCAGACAACGTGAATTGGTTTTGGCGGCAATTCATGATCCGATGACCGAGTCGGTTCGTTTGGAACTTGATGATATTGCAACGTTGTTTGTGGCGCAGTCGCCTCAACCATTAACAACGATTGCGTTGCTGGCTTCGGGTAAGACCGCCTTGGATGCGGCGAACATAGAGCTCGGCCTGGCGTTGTCGGCGGACGAGGTTGATTACCTGTTCGACTACTACGATCGTATTCAACGCGATCCGACCGACGTTGAGCTGATGATGTTTGCCCAAGCCAATTCCGAACATTGTCGCCACAAAATATTTAACGCCAGCTGGACCATCGACGGAGTGGCAAAACAGCATAGCCTGTTTGGCATGATTCGCAATACCCATGCGGTCTCACCACAAAAAACCGTGGTCGCGTATTCGGATAATTGTGCGGTGATGGAAGGTGCCGTCATTGATCGTTTTTACCCAACCGGCAATCACCTTTATCAGTTTCAGCGCGAAGCCATGCACGTGTTGATGAAAGTCGAGACGCATAATCATCCGACCGCAATCGCGCCCTGGCCGGGCGCTGCGACCGGATCTGGCGGCGAAATTCGCGATGAGGGCGCAACTGGAATGGGTGCCAAACCCAAAGCCGGCTTGAGCGGATTTTCCGTATCGAATTTGGCCATTCCGGGATATAAACAGCCATGGGAATTGGCTTACGGTAAACCTGCGCGCATCGCCTCGCCGCTGGCCATCATGATCGAGGGCCCATTGGGCGCCGCCGCGTTTAACAATGAATTTGGCCGTATCAATTTGTGCGGCTATTTCCGCACCTACGAACAAATGGTAGATGGTGTGGTGCGTGGCTACCACAAGCCGATCATGATCGCCGGTGGCCTTGGCAGTATTGCCGCCAACCATACCCATAAAAAGCCACTGCCGCCCGGCACGCTGCTTATTCAACTCGGTGGGCCCGGCATGCGCATTGGTCTCGGTGGGGGCGCGGCATCATCGGTTGCATCCGGCACCAACACCGAGTCGCTCGACTTTGATTCGGTGCAGCGTGCCAATGCCGAGATGCAGCGTCGATGCCAAGAGGTGATTGATGCCTGCTGGCAGCAGGGTGATGCCAATCCGATCCTGTCAATACACGATGTGGGTGCCGGTGGCATCTCCAATGCGCTCCCCGAGTTGGCGCATACCGGCGGTGCCGGTGCGAAATTTGATTTGCGTAAAGTGCCAACCCTTGAGCCCGGTATGAGTCCAAAGGAAATTTGGTCGAACGAATCGCAGGAGCGTTATGTACTGGCAATTGCACCATCGTCATTGCCGATGTTTCAACAGTTTTGTGCCCGTGAACGCTGCCCGTTTGCGATGCTCGGTGAGGCCGTGGCGGAACAGACGTTGATCGTCGCCGACCCGTTGTTTGATAACAACGCTGTGGAAATGGATATGGATGTATTGCTCGGCAAGCCGCCGCGTATGCACCGTGACGTGACGAGTGTGGTGGATTTTGCATCTGAATTTGTGACCGACGACATCGAGTTAAAAGACGCGCTTTACCGGGTACTGCAACTTCCCGCCGTTGCCGATAAATCGTTTTTAATCACCATTGGTGACCGTTCGGTCGGTGGCCTGACGGTGCGCGATCAATTTATCGGACCGTGGCAGGTGCCGGTAGCGGATTGTGCGGTGACCCTGATGGGTTACAACACACTCGCAGGTGAGGCGATGGCGATGGGTGAGCGGACTCCCATTGCCGTGCTGGATGCACCGGCCTCCGGACGCATGGCCGTAGGGGAGGCGGTGACAAATATTGCTGCTGCGGACATCGACACCATTGGCGATATCAAACTATCCGCCAACTGGATGGCAGCGGCTGGATATGCCGGCGAAGACGCCAAATTATTTGCCACAGTTGAAGCGGTTGGCATGGCGTTGTGTCCGGCATTGGGCATAGGCATTCCGGTTGGCAAAGATTCGTTGTCAATGAAAACAGCGTGGACCGAAGGCGACATCAATAAGGTCGTGGTGGCACCTGTGTCATTGATTGTTTCGGCCTTTGCGACCGTACGCGACGCTTCATTAACGCTGACGCCGATGCTGGTGAATGAAACAAACAGCGAACTGGTATTGATCGATTTTGGTCAGGGCAAAAATCGTTTGGGTGGTTCGGCGCTGGCGCAGGTATACGGTCAGGTCGGCAAACAGCCGCCGGACCTGGATGATGCGGCATTGTTAAAAGCGTTTTTTGCGGCCATTCGCAGTCTGGCACGGGGCGGTAAAATTCTTGCCTACCATGACCGTTCCGATGGTGGCCTGGTGGCAGCGGTGGCGGAGATGATGTTTGCCGGCCATGTCGGCGCAACGTTGGTGTTGGATCCATTGGTCTACAACGAAAAGGAAGCGGATGTGGATGATTACGACACCACATCAACATCGAACAAACTGGCAGCCAATGCGAGTGTGCTCGCAGCACTTTTTAGTGAGGAGCTCGGCGCGGTTTTGCAAATTCGTCGGACCGATCGTGAATCAGTGATGCAGTGCTTGCGCGCCGCCGGATTGGGCAGGGTCGCACATATTGTTGGTC
This sequence comes from Burkholderiales bacterium, assembly GCA_031427615.1. Classification (GTDB taxonomy): domain Bacteria; phylum Pseudomonadota; class Gammaproteobacteria; order Burkholderiales; family Usitatibacteraceae; genus UKL13-2. The sequence goes on along the minus strand of JANPNU010000255.1, from coordinate 1,595 downwards.
ACATCAACAATAGTGATGAGCTGCGCTTGATACGTGGTGCCAAGCCGATCCTTGTTGAGAAACGAGTTGATTTGCAGCTGGCATGGAGCAAAACCAGTTATTTGATCCAATCATTGCGCGACCATCCAGCCACCGCCAAACAAGAATATGACCGGTTATTGGACGAAAAGAATACGGGTCTGTTTGCCAGACTGACATTTGATCCGCATCAGGATATTGCCGCGCCGGTTATCAATCGGGGAGGCAAACCGAAAATTGCCATATTGCGTGAGCAGGGCGTCAACGGCCAACTGGAAATGGCGCACGCATTTTTTAAGGCGGGGTTTGACGCCTATGACGTGCATATGAGCGATATTATTTCCGGTCGAGTTTCCCTCGCCGATTTTAATGGGGTGGCGGCCTGTGGTGGTTTTTCCTATGGCGACGTATTGGGTGCGGGTGAAGGTTGGGCAAAATCAATTTTGTTTAATGCTCGGGCCCGTGACGAATTTGTGGCGTTTTTTAATCGCAAAGACGTGTTTGCCTTGGGTGTGTGTAACGGCTGTCAGATGATGTCGAATCTGTCGTCGATTATTCCGGGAGCCGAAAACTGGCCGCATCTGGAACGCAACGCCAGCGAACAATATGAAGCGCGCACCGTATTGGTGGCCATCCGTGAATCGCCGTCAATTTTTTTCACGGGAATGGTCGGCTCGGTGATACCGGTTCCAACCGCGCATGGTGAAGGCAGGGCAGTGTTTCGCGATGCAACACAGCAGGCTGCGGCGCGATGGTTATGTGCCGCCGAATTTGTTGATCATCATGGCCACGCCACCGAATTATTTCCAGCCAATCCAAACGGCTCACCGCTGGGCATGACCGCGTTTACCACTGCGGATGGACGATTTAATATCATGATGCCTCACCCTGAACGTGCAAGTTTGAGTGTGAATCTGTCGTGGCATCCAGCCGAATGGACCAACGAAAGTCCGTGGATGCGCATGTTCAGGAATGCGCGGGTCTGGGTGGGGTAGGTCTGTTGATCAGCGGGACGTATTACCGCTCAAATCGTGCGCCATAGGCGGTCGCATATTCGGCTTCGCCAAATTCGAAATGCGCATCGGGCGATTCACCGAGATAGGTGGTTTCCACTGTGACCTTAACGTATCGATCGAGTTTTTGCCAGATCGCATAACTGAGTCGTTGTGAAACATCGGACGGCCGGTCACCTGATTTGATTTCATGATCGGCCATCAATGTGACTGCGACCGCTTCACCGGAACCATCCCCAACAGTGACACGTTCGATTTCCTCTGGCTTGGTCCACGACTCGGTAAAGGCGGCGATGACCATTGACAATTCGCGCGGCAGCAGGCGCGATACGGATGCTTCCAGCCGGTAATAATTTCCGGCCTTGGCAAACTGCACACAAATTGGCGCGAGGGGTTGAGCCATGGCCATAAATTACGTGATTGTTTGTGTGCGCGCAATACTAGGCAAGCGGCGGTTTTTCATTTACAGTACAAAACCAGCGATGAATGTCGGTGTGTATTAAACCTAGAAACTGCAGTTGACCGCTGGAAACTGTCTGGAACACCACGTATTCATTGGTGTTT
>JANPNU010000254.1:0-3344 GCA_031427615.1 Burkholderiales bacterium | reverse complement strand
AAACACCAATGAATACGTGGTGTTCCAGACAGTTTCCAGCGGTCAACTGCGGTTTCTAGGATGATGGTTATTGGCAAAAAAAAACCGCCGATTTTTAGTTCGGCGGTTTTTAGAAATTTGGTTAGTGTTCAAACGCAAACTAACCCTTCTCCGCCGGTGGCATGGAAAAGGACCAGAAATAAAAATAGCAATTGGCGCGAATGTTCACAAGGCAAATAGTAACAGGGGAAGACGGGGAGTAAATATTATGTAAAAGTCTTTATTTGGCGCGGCGTTTGCCACAAAAAAGCCTGAAGAATGGCGTAAATAAACGAGTTTTATTCATTGACAACCGTCTGCGCAAACAATCATTACACAATCGTTACGAGGCAGTGGGTTTAAAAACCAATGCCACCCCGTTATTGCACCAACGTTCATTGGTCGGTGCCGGCCCGTCCTTAAACAGATGACCATGATGCCCGCCGCATCGTGCGCAGTGATATTCGGTGCGCGGGTAAATCAGTTTGAAATCTGTTTTTTTATTAAACACGCCCGGGAGGGTCGTAAAAAAACTTGGCCAACCCGTACCGCTTTCATATTTCATCGCGGCGGTAAACACCGCAAGATCACACCCCGCGCAATGAAACAGCCCTTGGCGTTTTTCATTGTTTAGCGGGCTGCTGCCACCACGTTCGGTGCCTTCGTTGCGCAGCACATCAAACTGCGCTTGTGTCAGACGTTTTTTCCAGTCGCTGTCGGCCAGTTCCAGCTTGTCAATTTTTGGCTTCGGCCCATTCGCCTGATCAAGCGCAATTTTTGCCATTGCTGCATCCGGCGCTTGCGGCCCGTGACGTTGTGCGAATACACCTTTAAACATGGTTAGTCCTCCTGCGGCGCCAAATAGTGCGGTGATAAAGGTACGTCTTTTCATTGTTTGTCCAATTTGTGCATGGCGTTAAACAGCTTCGCAATTCGTTTGATCACGCGCAGTGTATTTCTGATACGCCGTCGTTGTGAATTCAGATTCACCGCCCACATTTATTTGCGCTGTTGCCGCGCCCGGCGATGGGCACGCATCACCGCCCACGCCTCGCCATTAAAATGGGTGGTTGGCAGCACCATCCAGCCGCCGTTACTGGTTTCGAGCAACCAAAAACGATTTCGTTCCACCACCCGGCGAAATTGGCTCCATGCCATTTTAAATTTTTTGTCGGCCGCTTCACCACCAACTCCATCTGAATCAAGCGTTAACCAGGCACCCGTGGCATGATCTTTGGCAAATTTGTCGAGTGACTCCTTGGCCGTCCACGCAATCAACACTGCAAAAAAAACCGTGGCGGCGGCAAGTACATACAACAGCGTGCAGATCACGCTATCGCAGCTGCGCCACCACAAATACCCAACCATGCCGCCGACCATGACCGCGATCCTTAATCCGCGCAGACCAAACTTTTCAGCCATCACGGCTGCAATCGCCTGCCACGAAAAATTTCCTGAAAACACCAGCGGAATACGCGCCGATGGCAACGCCTCCGATGCGTCCGTTGGACTGTTGTCCAGCGTGGCCGAGTTATTCCGTTTCTCGATCATTAGTTTAATAATGTTGTAGCGAACATATCAAACATTCGTCGTCCCCGCGTCCCACAGGGATACACTTCGATAAAGGCGGGGATCCAATGAAGTTGCGGCGAACGACGCTGGAGTGAAGGCGTGCCTTCACCATTCGCAGGAATGACGGCTTTTTCTGCTTACCCATAAATTAATGCACTAATGAAATAGAAATGGAATTACTCATTTAACCGGTGCCCCCCACGGTCAATCCTTCAATGCGCAATGTCGGCTGGCCCACACCCACCGGCACACTTTGGCCCTCCTTGCCGCACACCCCGACACCCGAATCGAGTTTCATGTCATTGCCAATCATTGATACTTGTTTTAACGATTCGATCCCGTTGCCGATCAGGGTGGCCCCCACCACCGGATAGGCAATTTTGCCGTTTTCAATGATGTAGGCCTCTGACGCGGAAAAAACAAACTTGCCGCTGGTGGTGTCAACCTGTCCACCACCAAAATTAGCGGCATATAAACCGTGTTTTACACTGGCGATAATTTCTTCCGGCGTTTTATCGCCGCCCACCATATAGGTATTGGTCATGCGTGGCATCGGAATGTGCGCATACGATTCGCGGCGGGCATTGCCGGTGACGGCAACATTCATCAGCCGGGCGTTCAGGGTGTCCTGCATATACCCCATCAGAATGCCGTCTTCAATCAACACATTTTTTTGCGTTGCATTGCCTTCGTCGTCAATATTAAGGGAGCCGCGTCGATCCGGCAGCGTGCCGTCATCGATCACCGTCACGCCCCTGGCGGCAATACGCTCACCGATCTTTCCTGAAAAGACCGAACTGCCTTTGCGGTTAAAGTCGCCCTCCAAACTGTGGCCGACGGCTTCATGCAACAAAATACCCGGCCAACCGCCGCCCAATACCACCGTCATTGGTCCGGCCGGTGCCGGTCTGGCATCCAAATTAACCAATGCCTCCCGCACGCCCTGTTGCGCCACGGTTTGCAAAACCTCGTCGGTAAAATATGCGTAGTCGTAACGGCCGCCGCCACCGGTATGGCCCTGCTCGCGGCGGCCGTTTTGTTCGGCAATCACGGTCAGACCAATATGCACCAATGGCCGCACATCCGCCGCCAGCGTGCCATCGTGTCGCGCCACCAAAATCACTTCGTATTCACCAGACAATCGGGCCATGACTTCCTTGACACGCGGGTCAATGGCACGGGCAAATTTCTCCAGCCGCTCGAGGATGCGCACTTTTTCCGCGTCGGAAAAACCCGACACCGGGTCGAGCGGTTGATACAGGTGATGACCGACTTTTTCCCGCGTCTGGTTAACCTTTCCGGCGCTCCCCGCGCCGCCAGCACGGGCAATGCTGCGGGTGGCGAGCGCGGCGTCGTTCAAACTGGCAACACCAATATCATCGGAGTAGGCAAACGCGGTTTTTTCACCAGACACCACCCGCACGCCGACACCCTGATCAATATTAAAACTGCCGGATTTCACACGCCCTTCCTCGAGACTCCAGCCCTCGGAGCGGACGTGATGAAAATACAAATCGGCGTAATCGGCGTCGTGCTGCATGATGGTGTTGAACACCCTCTCCAGCGACGCATGGGTCAGATTGTAGGGGGTGAGCAACGCGGTGCGTGCGACCGAAAGGTGGGACTCATTCATAACAAAACCTAAATATTTTTTAAGGTACGGTGACTCAGGGCAGGCAAACTTTTACGGACAGTTTGTTGGTATTTGGGATTCACCCCCGCCACCACCACACCGGAACCGCGCGGCAGACGAT
>JANPNU010000253.1:0-29462 GCA_031427615.1 Burkholderiales bacterium | reverse complement strand
CCAACCCTGAGGCGGTTGAGGCATTGGCGGGCACCTCCTGCGCGCTGCTCATGGCAACGTCAAAAACACTGACGCCAATCTGGCCGCGGATTTGGCCACCCGGGTTGGCGGCGCTATGCACATTAAAATAAAGCGTCCCCGCCAACAAACCGGCGTACTGCGCCTCGCTAAAAGTGGCGTTGGCCGCAGAGCCCCACACGCCACTACCGGGTGCTGTTTCCGTCAGCGGCACAATCACCGCACCGTTCGCGCCCACCGTACCATCATGAATGTGCGCCGCCGTGGCAGTGATGCCACTGGTGGTCACGCGCGCCACCAGCGCGCGGGTGCCAGGGTCAACCGCGATCAGCCCGCTGCCGGCGGCGGCGGTGGCGACCGGTGGATTTTCCTGACTGCCGCTGAGGGTTGCGCCGCGCACAACCTGCCCGACTTGCCCACGAATCTGCCCGCCGGGAAATGCCGCGCTATGCACATTGGCATACATCGCCCCCCCTCCCAGCGCCACGCGTTGTTCGGTGGTCAAGACTGTGCCGGGGGAAACGCCCCAAATACCGCTTCCTGTGGTGCTTTCGACCAGCGGTACCGACACCGCGCCATTCACACCGACCGGCGCAATGTGCAAATGTGCCGCCGTGCCGGTCACACCGGTGGTGGTGATGGAACCCGTCAACACACCCGACTGGGTGTTAAGGGCAAACGATCCGCTGCCGGCGGCAACAGTCAGAACAGGCGGGTTTTCCTGATCACCGGAAAGTGTCACTGCATAGTTGATGGGTAGAGGCGTGACGGCTGCGGGTCTGCTATCACCACCATCACTGCACGCGCTAATCATAAGGGTAAACAGACTGGCAAGTAGCGCTGTACTTAATCTTTGCCGGGTGTGATCCAAAAATATGAGGCGCATGGTTTTTCCTCCCAAGTGGCCACCGAATTAATCGATGCGACGGCGTCATCGTCATCCTGTCTCGTCACGGCGAGCAGCATGCCGCCGCCAGCTGTCCGATTCAAGCAAAAAATGATACGTGCCAGCTGGACAACCGGATGTCAGCTTAGGCTTTTTTTTCAGGTGCAAAATTGACTTGCGACAAGTACAACCACACCCGCAGTCAACGTTCTGATTCCGCATGATTCGGGCAAAGTGGGCTAGGTTCGGCGAGAGCAGTCGGAAAGCGCAAGAAAACCCCGCAAGCGGTCCAATTCTGCTGCCAACTCACGGGCAACCCCGCGCGGCGCGGCGCCGGCAACGTAACCGATATCGGCTTGAATCTCACCGACCTGCACACTGACGTTGGCCCAGCCGATCACCTGTTCGCGCCACAACAGCGGCAGCGCGTAATAACCCAGCCTGCGTTTGGCGGCAGGTGTGTAGGCTTCAAATCGATACGCCCAACCCCAAAACAATTCGAATCGTTTGCGATCCCAGACGATGGGATCAAACGGCGCCAATAGTCGCACCTGATCATCAACCAAATGTCGGTTGGCACCAACCTTGGCGTTCAATGGCCAATACCAATCGACCCCATCAATACGGGTGTGATTCAATCGTTGTTTGGCGCGTTTGATCGCGGCGGCCAGCTCGATGCGCCACTGCGGCACACCGTACCGCAATCGCCCAACCAATGCGTTAAATCCCCCCGCCGGAATCGGCGCGTATTTTTTAACCACCACATCAATTAATTCATCGAGTGTTGCCGCCACGACCGCGGTATGTGCACCACCGGTTAATGATTGATTGTATTTTTCATGGTCATCGCGCGGGGGTGCATAAAGTCGAATGCCCTTTTCCCGTTTGGCGACCCGGATCAGACCACGGTAATGCATGCTGTCGAGTAAATGGGTGGTGGCATTGGATGAGCCTCCCCAATTGTTGGCCGCCGCACCATGCTGAAAATGCGCCTCGACCTGACGTGGATGCACCACCCCATGTTCACGCACAAAAGTCAGAATGGCAGCGGCGCGTTTTTGGCTGGCCGCATTCCAAACGGTGCGAGCCCTACGCGGGTGCATCAGCGCGTGAATCTTGCGCGACACAAAGCCGTAATTCACAAAAAAATCTTCCTCAATGGCAAGCCGTGTGTAACGCTTTTCCAGATCACCCGCCAGGTAATTTTTGACACGATGCCGCAAAATCAAATCCTGCGCGCGGGCGGGCGCACGAATCGGGTCGGCCTGCACAAAGCCCAGTCGATCAATGGCACGCGCCAAGGTGGTGGGCGCAAACAAGGTATTGGCGATCGCATAACGGCGCAAATCTTTTAGCGTAATGATTGATGTCGGCATGGTTGATCAATCAAAGAACGCGGCTTTTTGATGCTTTGGCAATTTCTTCACTGCGGCCTCGGCGCGCGACGCGGCGCGGCGGTCGGAAAATAGTTTGATTGCAATCACACGTGTCGGCGGATTGGCGCGCGTATAACGCGCACCGACACCGGCGAGGTGTTCGTTAAACCGCCGCTCCAGATCGGTGGTGATGCCAGTGTAGACCGCGCCGCCTTCACACTCCAGCAAATACAAAATCCACATGGGTTTGAGGTTGAATATTGGTGGGAGTAACGATTAAAACGATAGCAACGGCGGGCATCTTCGGAACAAAATGGCCTGAGTAGTGCGCGTATAAACAAGTTTGATCAAAAAACGGGGCAGGGGGTTTTCATTGGATCAAAGTCTTCGCTGGCAAATTGGCCATGAGTAAATTAATGCGCGCGTCCAGTCGTGCCACGTCATTCCGCATGGCTTCGTTTTCGCGGGCGAACATTTCCAAATCATGGGTGATGATAAACGCATGACGTTCGTGCACCAAATATTCGGCGATGTTTTCGGTGAAACGCTGTTTGGCGTCATCACCCCACGCCGCCAGCGACTGGACCGTCCCCACCACCCGGTGTGCGGCAATGTCGGCGATGCGCCCGCCACCAAATAGTTTGCTTAAATCTTCTTCGATATCCCACTCGACGTTGCCTGCAATCACCGACAACAACTGCGCCAACTCACTGTCACCATCAAACTTGATCTGATGAAAAGCGGTTTCGTCTTTTTGAAGTAGTCGGGGCAACACCGCAAGCGGCACATTAAAGGTGACTGCGGCCATATCATCGGCACCCTCACCCACCGGTTCGACGCCGCCGGTTTGGGAAATCCGCACCGCAAAATTGAGCGGGCCCATTGATACATCTATTCTGGCACCGGCGTGTGTGCACAATCGTTCACGCGCCATCGGGTAGTCATTTAATACCCGATTTATCGCGGTGGCGGCAGGCAGGTTGGCAGTAAATTTAAGCATGCCCGTATTATCCTGGAAACGGCAGTTGGACGGGTGTGAGTGTGCGTTTTTGCGGCTTTCTGGCCAGGCCTCATTTGGCAACAGCGAGGCGGCAACCTCAACGTTGCAAGCAGGAGCAACACCGCCAGGGAGTCGCAAAAACGTACCATCGCAGGCGTGGCACCCTCCCCCAAAAGGGAAACAACTTAAACCCACAAAACATCAATGAATAGGCAGTGTTTCAAACAATGTCGAGCGGTCAACTGCCGTTTTTAGGATTATGACAAAGACACCATTCACAATGTCAAAACCCGTTCACCACACCGCAAAAACGCGAGTGGCGAACGGGTCGATGCAGCACAAGCAGCGGTCATCAGCCCAGCTGCTGAATGCCCGCCAGTTTCCATGTCGAATTGGCGTCGGCAATGTCTTTGACCACATGCCAAACCTCGTCGAATCCTTCCGCACCTTCGCCCTCTTCGCGAATCACACCGGTGTACCGCACGCTGGCAACAGCCTTTTGCGCCTCAATAATGACCTCGATCACACGGGCATCAACCGACACCACTTCTGTTTTTTGCGCGGCGGTGCCACGCTCTTGTAATTGCAAGCTGATTTCAGCAAACATTTCCGGCGTGGTGAACTCACGAATGTCGTTGAGATCCTTGGCGTCATTGGCCGCTTGCAGGCGAATGAAGGCGGCTTTCGAATTACGCTCAAATGGCACCACGTCAAAGTCGGCCGGAATACGCGGATGTTCGGTCGCCATGGCGATTTGTTGTGGTGACGCATTGCCCCCCGCCAGGCGGCTGCCGATTTCCGGAGTTGATGACCGCGCACTGCTGGTGTCCATCGGCTGCGCGGGTTCCACTGCCGGGGTGGGGGTGGGATTATTTGCGCCCGCATATTGCATATTGTCGCCCTGGGCTTCGGCGGCTTTTTTACGCATAAACATACGCACCAGCATAAACACACCAATGGCCAAGCCCACCATCAGAATGATGTCAAAAAACTTTATTCCGTCGAACGCACCACCCATAAACAGGGCGGCGAGCATGCCGCCGGCGGCAAGCCCGGCGAGTGGGCCGAGCCATTTGCTCATGCCAGTTGCGGCAGGCTTGGCGGCGGCGGCTGGCGCGGCGGCCATGCCGGGTGTGGCGGCCGCGGGTGCGGGCGTGGCCGCTGGAGGGGTTGGATTATTCTTTACCGAATCACGCTGCATGCCGGACGATTTGCCGCCACCCAAACGTTTTTTTGCATCGGCGTCGGCCATATAGCCAAGCGCGCCAATAGTGAATATGGAAATGATGATTGTGGCCAGAAGTGTTTTCATGGCGGATCCTAAAAAAAGAGAAAATTGAAAAACGGGACGATTCAGGCGGTTATTGCGCGAGGAAATCATGCCAAGAATCGACTTGTCATTATGACCATATAGTGACCCTCGCGGCGCAAATAAATTCAATGTGATTGATGGATTCTTTTGCGCGATGTTCCGCCTCAAGTTACGCCAATCACCGCTCGCGTGGTGTTAACCTTTGACTCCCCGATGCAGCGCCACCACACCGGCCGCCAAATTCCAATATTCCACGCGGCACAATCCAGCGGTTTCCAGCATGGTTTTGAGTGTTTCCTGATCGGGGTGCATCCGAATCGACTCGGCCAGATATTGGTAGCTGGCTTCATCCTTGGCGATCCATTTACCGAGTTTTGGCAACAAACCAAACGAATAAGCGTCGTAGGCTTTTTCAAGTGCCTTATGGACTTTGGAAAATTCCAGCACCAACAAGCGTCCGCCGGGTTTGAGCACCCGCGCCATTTCCGCCAGGGCCACGTCTTTGTGCGTCATATTGCGCAAACCAAACGCCACACTCACCAGATCAAACGACTCATCGGCAAACGGCAATTTTTCGGCATCCGCCAGCGCGTTGGGTGTGGCCAGGCCATCATTGGCGAGCCGGTCACGGCCGACTTTTAACATCGCCTCGTTAATATCGGTTTGCCAGACATGGCTGGCACCCGCGCGTTTGGCAAAGGCCCGCGCCAAGTCGGCGGTACCGGACGCTACATCCAAAATTTTTTCGCCCGGCTGAACATTGGCCAGATCAACGGTGAATTTTTTCCAGAGCCGGTGCAAACCTCCCGACATCAAATCATTCATCAGATCATAGCTGGATGCGACCGACTGAAACACGTCGCGAACCTTGCCGGCTTTGTCGTTTTCATCAACCTGTTTAAAACCAAAATGGGTATGGCTCATTTTGAATTTTCTTTCCAAAACTGCCGCTCACTGTAAGCGGTCACATGTTCAATTTTCCAGCGTGTTTGCCCATCGCCGGAGTCACTCCGCTTCGCCAATTGATAGGTGGTATTAAATTGTTGGGCGGGTTGGTCCGTAAATTGAATCGTCCACGCCAAATCCGCCATAAAAAAATGTCCGCCTTGCTCAAGGCTGACATTTTCACAAAAATCCGCGCGTTTAAATCCGCCATCGGCATAAAGACGACAAAGCGTCTCGTTGTTATGAATCAAGGCATCCATGTCGACAAACAACCCTTCGCTGTGATGATTGGAAATCATCGCCGGCAGCGCATAGTGGGCGGTCACGGCACGACCATCGAGACGATTAAAGGCATCCCGGTAGAATTCAAAAAAAGCGCGAATGGCAGTTGGCACGGTTGGTCAGGCCTTAATCACGTTTGGCGCCGGCCCGTTCGAGCCGCGACAAATAGCTCTGCCAATAATTATTTTGATTGATGCCCAAGTCATGCAGGTAATCCCACGAATACAATCCGGTATCGTGACCATCTGAAAACGTCGGCTTGATGGCGTAGGTGCCAACCGGGTCGAGTGCGGTGATGTCGACCAGCCGCTTGCCAACTTGCAGCACTTCCTGCCCCGGACCGTGTCCGCGCACTTCGGCTGACGGTGAGTACACCCGCAAATACTCGCAGGTCAGCCGGAATCGATTACCATCATCAAACGCGATTTCGAGTTCGCGCGATTTTTGGTGCAGGGTGATTTCGGTCGGGTGGGGTGACTTTGACGACATTAAATTCGATCCGTTGGCAACAAACAGCAACAAATGCCAGCAAATGGCAGAGGTGACATGATACCCGCTCCGCTGTGATCAACCCTTAATGTCTGCAACTGTCACATTGCCTTAATAAATCTGAAATATCATGAACGCATGAATCCTACTATTTTGGTTGTTGAAGACGAGCCCGCCATTCAGGACCTGATTCAAATGAATCTGGAAATTGGCGGTTATCGTGTGGTGACCTGCTCATCAGCAGAAGAGGCGATGAGGCTGGTGAAAGGCGCATTGCCGGATCTGGCGCTGATCGACTGGATGCTGCCCGGTAAAAGCGGCCTGGACTTAACCCATCAATTACGCGCCGATCCGCGCAGCCAATCCCTGCCGATTATCTTGTTGACGGCACGCAGCGAAGAGACCGACAAAGTCAGTGGTCTGGAAACCGGTGCGGATGACTATATGGTCAAGCCGTTTTCCGTCAAGGAACTGGAGGCGCGTATCAAAGCGTTGTTGCGCCGCCGTGCACCGCAACTCACCAGCGATACCATTCATTTTGACGGGCTGATCCTCGATCCGGCCACACACAAGGTGACGGGACATGGTCAGACTTTGCTGATAGGTCCAACCGAGTTTCGCATCTTGCATTTTTTTATGACCCATTTAGAGCGGGTGTATTCACGCACCCAACTACTCGATCAGGTGTGGGGCGACCATGTGTTTATTGAAGAACGCACGGTTGACGTGCATATCCGTCGGTTACGTTCGGCATTATCGCCATCGGGGCACGATGGCTTGGTCCATACGGTGCGCGGCAGCGGATATCGATTTTCCAAGGACAGACCGGCCGCAAGAAAAATTGACAACGTAAAATAGCCGTCATGTCATCCAACCAATCACCCGCGCGTCAGCTATTTTTCACTGCCATGCTGCGGCTGATCGTTTTGGCGTCGCTCGCCTGTGGCCTCGGTCTGAGCCTCGGCGGTTGGGCGTTGGGATTTGCGTTTGCCGGTGCGGTCTGTTTGGTGGCCTTTGCGTATTACGCCTGGAAACTGGCGCAACTTTATGCCTGGCTGGGATCCGACCATAGCGCGGCGTTGGTGCCGGATGGTGCGGGTACTTGGGGTGAAGTGCTGGCGGAGCTGTATCGACTGCTGCGTACCAGTCGTGTCAACCAGCGGGCATTGAGCGAGGCCCTGGCACGATTTCAGGAGGCGGCGGCGGCGCTGCCCGACGGTGTGGTGATGTTGGACAACGAAAACAATATCGTCTGGTGTAACCCCACGGCAGAATCGCATTGGCGCATTGTCCTCAACAACGACCGAATGCAAACCATCACCTATTTTGTTCGTTATCCTGAATTCATCGCTTTTTTGGCTGCGCGCAAATTTAAAACACCGCTGATCTTAAAACTACCGCCGCTGCCGGGCAGTGGAATGCGCGACGACATCACCCTGACGGTACAATTGGTGGCGTTTGGCAATGATCAAGCCTTGTTATTGTCGCGTGACGTTTCCGAACGTTTCCGGCTCGAACGGATGCGCAGCGATTTTGTAGCCAACGTGTCACACGAGTTACGCACACCACTAACCGTTCTGGCGGGGTTTTTGGAAACCATACACAAACTCGGCCCGGACAAGGCATATTTAATTCAGCGTTCGTTGGATCATATGCACGATCAGACCGAGCGTATGCAACGTTTGGTGGACGACTTGTTGACCCTTTCGGAGCTCGAAGACGCACAAAATAAGCTGTCTGAGAACGTGATTGACATGCACGCTCTGGTTGAGGCCGCAATCGAAGACGCAAAAATTATGTCCAATGATCGCCATCGAATGGATGCTTCTCTCGGGCAGGTTTGGCTGATTGGCAATCACGACGAGATTGCCAGCCTGGTGTCGAATCTGATTGGCAATGCGGTGCGCCACGCACCAGACGGAAGTGATATCACCGTCACGCTGGCCGTGAATGCGCAAACCGGGGAACTGGAGTTTGCGGTCAAGGACAATGGCGAAGGCATTCCTGCGGCGCATTTGCCGCGACTGACAGAACGGTTTTATCGCGTCGATCGTGGCCGGTCGCGTGCCGTCGGCGGCACCGGGCTGGGGCTGGCGATAGTGAAACACGTATTGGTGCGTCACGGCGGACGGCTGAACATCGAAAGTGAGCAGGGCTCGTTTAACCATGGCGCAACGTTTCGGGCAACACTGCCACCCGAGCGGGTGCGTCTTAACCAGCCGAAGCTCGAAGCGGTCACCGTATAAGGTGTTCGCGGCATAGGGCGACCATCGCAAACTGTTTGGTCGTCGGGAAAAAGCGGCGGTTGTTCGATCGTGGTGCGCTTTTGCTACACTCACACCATGAATTTACCGTCTGAAAACCACCCCCAGACCACGGCACCAGGCAGTTTTTCGCGCCGCTTTATCCTGGAAAATCTTGATATTCGCGGACAAGTGGTGCGCCTCGATGACGCTTGGCACGCACTTATGCGTGATCGTGATTACCCTGCAGACGTCACCCGTTATTTTGGTGAGCTGGCGACGGTAGCGGTCATGGTTGGCACCGGCCTCAAACATCCCGGGCGCATCACTTTGCAAATTCAAGGCAAATCGATTGATGCGGATCCAGTGGATGTGTCTGATCTGTCTGATGCGTCTGCAGACAATACGACCGCAAACTTCTTGGCCAAACGCGCGGCCAAATTGGTGGTGATTGATTGCAGCCACACGCTGGGTTTACGTGGCATGGCGTCATCCACCACCGATGCGGTGATAGTTGGCGAGTCGGTCGCCGGTGACAGCGGGTTTTCCGACTGGGTCGGTGGCGGTACCCTGGCGATGACAGTGGCCAATAGTCATTCCGGGCAAATGTATCAGTCGATTGTGCCGATTTCTGGTTTAACGGTTGCGGAATGTTTTGAACATTATTTTGATCAATCGGAACAGTTGCCGACTCACCTCTGGCTGGCCGCCACCCCGCAGGGCGCGGGTGCACTCATGTTGCAAAAATTACCGGGCGCCGATCAACGTGACAGCGATGGTTGGGCGCGGGTGGAAATGCTGGCGTCGTCGGTGACCGAGCAAGAATTAATCACCACCCCGGTCGAGGTGTTGTTGGCGCGTTTATTTGCCAGCGAAGATGTACGATTGTACGAGCCCAAACCGGTGCACTCTGACTGCATCCGCGACGAAGAAAAAGTGAAGGGCGTGTTGCGTTCGTTGGGCCGGGAAGAATTGGCAACCGCCCTCGCCGAGTTTGGTGAGGTGATTGTCAAAGACGATATGTGTAATCAGGAATATCGGTTTGATGCCGCGGCAGTTTCGGCGCTGTTTGATAAAAATGATTCTGGAACATAACCTCGCCGTTACCCATATAAATATGGGGGCTTCTAAAAACCCCGCTATCCCGGCCCTACGGCTTCGCTCAGGGCTCCGGCCGGGATCCAGAGGTGAACAAGTTAATAAACAACCTCGCGGCAAGCCGCGAGGTATTGATCGACAAGATGATCCTCTTGGGTGGGCAGGCTTTAATTGCCCACGCGGGAATTGCTTGTAAGCACTGAAACGGTGGGCAGATGAAGCCTGCCCACCCGATCATGACGCCGCAAGCGGCGGGGAACTCACCCGAAGAGATTGAAAATACAAAAGGACTGGATTCCGACTCGGGCAAGTGCCCGGTTCATCCTGAGCCCGTCGAAGGGCCGGAATGACGAAATTTGTGAGTTTGCAGAAGTTTCCATGCGTGAAGATTGGCTACTGGAGCGACATTTCAAGACTTTTAGGCTGATACTCCGCGCCCACACTAGAGTTTCACTTCAATTTCGTGCGCTCCAAAATGCCATCGAGGTGCTCAAAACCCATAAAAGAAATCACCAGGGTGCCGTTGTTTTTTTTGTCGAGCTTGATGGTCACGTTGGTGCCGAGTTTGTCGGCCAAATCGGTTTCCAGCCTTCGCACATCGGCGCTGCTGGTACTGCGCGCGCCTTTGGCCGCTTTTGGTGGGGCGAGGGTAAATTTCACCAATCGTTCGGCGTCACGCACACTTAAATCTTTATGCACAATTTGATGGGCGAGTTCGACCTGTTTGGCTTTGGCCAATGGCAACAGCGCACGCGCGTGGCCCATGTCGAGTTTTTGTTCCATCACCATGTCTTGCACCGGTTTGGCGAGCTCCAGCAAACGCAGCAAATTGGAAACCGCCGAACGTGAACGGCTCACCGCTTTGGCGGCTTCGTCGTGGGTGAGTTTGAATTCTTCGATCAAGCGCTGAATTCCAGCCGCTTCTTCCATCACGTTTAAATCTTCGCGCTGGATATTTTCGATCAGGCCAATGCCGAGTGCGGCGTCATCGGCAATGTCGCGCACCAACACGGGTACGCTCGATAATCCGGCGAGTTGTGCCGCACGCCAGCGCCGTTCGCCGGCGACAATTTCAAACTTGGCCGCGCCATTGCCGCCAGTTAATTCGCGCACCAGTATCGGCTGCACAATCCCGCGCACTTTGATCGATTCGGCCAGCTCCTGTAACGCCGCCTGGTCCATGCGGGTGCGCGGCTGGTATTTGCCGGGCTTGATGTCGGCTACGGCGAGCTGGCGCAGCTCGCCTTCGTTGTTGCTGACATTTTTATTGCCGCCCAATAAGGCATCGAGCCCTTTGCCAAGGCCTTTGTTTTTGATCATGATGGTGTGGTTTCCTTGTTCGCTTGCTTGATGGGTATTCCGTGGCGTTCCAATAGTTCACGCGCAAACGCAAAGTGCGCCAGTGCGCCTTTGCTCGATGGATCATGCAGGATGACCGGTTTGCCATACGACGGCGCCTCGGCAATACGAATGTTGCGCGGGATGACGGTGTTAAACACTTTGTCGCCAAAGTGATTTTTGATTTCGTCGGAGACTTGAATCGTCAGCGCCGAACGTGGGTCGTACATGGTGCGGACCAACGCTTCGATTTCGATTTTTGGGTTGAGGTTGGCTTTGACTTTTTTTAACGTGCCGACCAAATCACTCAACCCCTCCAGTGCGTAGTACTCACATTGCATCGGAATGATGACGGCGTCGGCCGCGGTCAGCGCGTTCACGGTCAACATGTTTAATGCCGGGGGACAATCAATGATTGCAAAGTCGTAATCGGGTTCAATCGTTGCCAACGCGGTTTTCAAGCGGAATTCTCGATTGTCGATCAACACCATTTCGATTTCGGCACCGGCGAGTTCACGATTGGCAATCAAAATGTCATAGCCAGCCTCCGTGGTGGCGCGCGCTTCGGCTACCGGATATTCTTCGAGCAACACACCATACAAGGTTTTTTCCGACCCGTTTTTATCAATGCCGCTGCCGGTGGTGGCGTTGCCTTGCGGATCCAAATCCACCAACAAGACACGCTGGCCATAATGCGCAAGTGTTGCCGATAAATTCACGGCAACCGATGTTTTACCGACCCCGCCTTTTTGATTCACAACTGCATAAGTTTTCATACCACTTCCATCACCACCAGGTGGCGTTTGCCTTCGATTTGTGGGACCTCCAACACAATCACCTCCGCCACGCGGGGTGCGTCGGGTAATTGTGCAAGACGGGCAATTTCATCATGCGGATAAACACCTTTCATGGCGATCATTTTTCCGTGCGACGCGACCAAATGACGTGCGCCCGTTACAAAATCACCAAGCTCGGCAAACGCACGCGAGGTGACGATATCAAATGGTGTGGTGGCTTGATACGCCTCAACACGCGCACAGACAACAGCGGCATTATGCAAGCCCAATTCACCAATAGCCTGCCGCACAAAGGTGGTTTTCTTCTGCAACGAGTCCAGCATAACAACCTTGAGCGTAGGCGCGGCGATTGCCAGACAAATGCCCGGAAGTCCGCCACCACAGCCAACATCTAAAATGGATTTGGATTCATCATGTTTGATGCCAAGGTGTGGCAGCAACGCCAGACTATCGAGAATATGCAGGCCGATCATTTTGGCTGGATCGCGCACCGCAGTCAGGTTATAAACCTTGTTCCATTTATCCAGCAGCGCGACGTACGCCAATAATTTTTCCTGCTGGGCGGACGAAAGATCAAGTCCAAGATCACACAATCCTGATTGCAACGCCTCCGCCAAGGATGCGGACAGGGATGGTCTGACCATCAAATTCACGCGACGCGCTCGGTGTTTTTATCTGTGTTTGGTGACTCCAAACTCTGCGCCAAACGTGCGTCGCTGAAACCGCGTTTTAAATACACCAACAACAACGAAACCGCTGCCGGAGTCATGCCCTGCATACGCGACGCCTGTCCGAGGGTTTCCGGTTTGTGTTGATTGAGTTTGAGTTGCACTTCCTTGGATAAACCACGCACGTGCCGATAGTCGATATCAGTTGGCAACGGCAAGGATTCCTGGCCGCGACTTTTTTCGACCTCGTCATTTTGACGATCGATATACCCCTGATACTTTGCGGCAATTTCAACCTGCTCGGCAACCGCGGCGTCAGTAACACCGGCGCCCGCGTCGAGCGGTAATTGGATCAACGCATGGTAGCGAACATTGGGCCGTCGCAATAAATCAAACAACGAATAATCGCGCTCGATATCCTGACCGATTGCCTCGGTCATCAAAACCGATGACACCCGCCCCGGCTGCACCCATGTCGATTTGAGGCGCTGCATTTCGCGCGCAATGGCTTCACGTTTGGTTTCAAACGCCGCCCAGCGCACATCGTCAACCAAGCCAAGTGTGCGGCCGATTTCGGTCAGACGGGCATCCGCATTGTCCTCGCGCAATTGCAAACGGTATTCAGCGCGGCTGGTAAACATACGATAGGGTTCGGTGACACCACGCGTGATCAAATCATCAACCAACACACCCAGATACGCTTCGTCACGGCGCGGACACCAACCCGGCAGCCCCTTTGTTTGGCGCGCCGCGTTGATGCCGGCGAGTAAACCCTGTGCGGCGGCCTCTTCATAACCAGTCGTGCCGTTGATTTGTCCGGCAAAAAACAAACCCTCAATCGCTTTGGTTTCGAGTGTGGCTTTGAGTCCGCGTGGATCAAAATAATCGTATTCGATTGCATATCCCGGCCGCAAGATATGCGCGTGTTCCAAGCCGGGAATCGACTGCACCAGTTTTAACTGCACATCAAACGGCAGCGAAGTGGAAATGCCATTGGGATAAAACTCGTTGGTGGTCAGGCCTTCCGGTTCAAGAAAAATTTGATGGCTGGTCTTGTCGGCAAAACGATGAATCTTGTCTTCAATCGACGGGCAATATCGCGGCCCTACCCCTTCAATCACACCGGTAAACATGGGTGAGCGATCCAAGCCGGCGCGAATGGCATCATGCGTGGCTTCGTTGGTGTGGGTCATCCAGCACGAAATTTGCCGCGGATGCATATCGCGATTTCCAAGCGTCGAAAATACCGGGGTCGGATTGTCGCCCGGTTGTTCCTGACATTTTGAAAAATCAATGCTGCGGCCATCAATGCGAGGTGGGGTGCCGGTTTTTAATCGTCCCACTGGCAACTTCAATTCCCGCAAACGCGCCGCCAAACTGATGGCAGGCGGATCACCGGCACGGCCGGCAGAATAGTTTTCCAAGCCAACATGGATTTTTCCAGCGAGAAACGTTCCTGCCGTCAGGACCACGGTCGACGCATGAAAGTGAATGCCTGCTTGCGTCACAGCGCCCACCACGCGTGGAGAATTACCAAGTGCACCGCCGGATTCGTCGATGATCAGGTCGTCCACCGCCTGCTGAAACAACCACAAGTTCGGTTGGTTTTCAAGGCGTTGACGAATGGCCGCACGATACAACACCCGATCCGCCTGCGCCCGCGTCGCGCGCACCGCCGGACCCTTGCTGGCATTGAGCGTCCGAAACTGAATGCCGGATTCGTCGGTCGCAATGGCCATGGCCCCGCCCAAGGCATCAATCTCTTTGACCAGATGGCCTTTGCCAATGCCACCAATCGACGGATTACACGACATTTGCCCCAAGGTCTCAATGGCATGAGTAAGTAAACACGTGCGCGCACCGGCGCGCGCCGAAGCGAGGGCGGCCTCGGTCCCGGCGTGGCCGCCGCCGATGACAATCACGTCAAATTTTGTTGGGAACTCCATGATTCTTTGAGGGTTTTTGCTGCATTTTGCTGCAAATAGGCAAATTTGCTATGGTCGGCAAGTTTACGGCAACGGGCACAAAAAGGCTATACAAAATCCGCCCACCGAATCGTGTTTCACGTGAAACAAACGCGTTTTTCCGCCGTGATGCCGGGCGCCTAGCCTGCATATTTCACGGCTCGGCCCCACTCTGCTTAGCGCCTTGCCCGTGAAATTTCAGCGCACTTTGCATGTCCAATTTGGTTTTCATTGAACATGGGCCTTTGCGCTCGATAGCAGGTCGCTAAACATGCGCTTTTCCGTTCTCTTGCCGTGCTCATTTGCCCACTACCGCCAGCTATACCGTGGTCAGTCGAACGAAAAATCACACGCTCATCAACTCGGAAAGCCCTACATGGCTTTCCGGTTCAGCGGGCGCGGCGCGGGTGCCGCGAAACCCCCGCTTCACCTCATCGAACGCAACCCCGTGAAATGTGCAGGCACGTTACTTACCAATACAGAACTTGCCAAAAATCTCCCCCAGCAAGTCGTCGGGGGTAAATTCACCCGTAATGGAAGCGAGGGCCATTTGTGCCAATCGCAGCTCTTCGGCAAACAATTCGGTTTGGACGGTCAATTCCGCTGCCGCATCCAAATGGACGCGCGCGGCTTCCAGCGCGACCAAATGCCGGGTTCGCGCCAGAAAGACGCCCTCACCCGTTGGTCGCCAGCCAGCGGTGACCAACAGCCAGTCCCGCACCATCGGCAACCCTTCACCGGTGAGCGCCGAAACAAAGATCGACGCATTGGCGCCATCATCATTGCGCTTTTCGGGCTGCGCGAATAGATCAATCTTGTTATAGACCCAGGCCATCGGCAGGTTTGGCGGCAGTTTGGCGGCGATGGCTGCCTCGACGGGACCGATCGCCTCGCCGGCTTCCGAGATCAGTAGTGCGGCACCGGCTTTCCCCACCGCTGCCCAGGTACGTTCAATGCCTATTTTTTCAACCGGATCGGCGCTATCCCGCAAGCCGGCGGTATCGATCAAATGAACCGGCACCCCGTCAATCAATATCGTCGCGCGCACCTGATCGCGGGTGGTGCCGGCGATAGGCGTGACAATCGCCAGCTCGTCGCCCGCCAGACGATTCAGCAAACTGGACTTGCCGACGTTTGGGCGGCCAATCAGCGCGACCGTCAACCCATCGCGTAACACCGCGCCCTGCTTGGCTTCGCGCGCTAAATCGTCCCAAAGCGCACGTATATGCCAGAGTTTGGTTTGTTGGGCGGTGCGATCAGCCGGGTCAATTTCTTCTTCAGGAAAATCGATACACGCCTCAACGTGCATCCGCAATTCGGTGACCCGCTCAACCAATGCCATGACCCGCGCCGAAAACTCGCCAGACAATGAGCGTGCCGCGGATTTAACCGCCTCCTCAGACGCCGCATCAATTAAATCCGCCACCGCCTCGGCCTCAGCCAAATCCAACTTGTCGTTTAAATAAGCGCGCTCGGTGAATTCACCTGGCCGCGCGATCCGACACCCCAACGCCAGACAACGTTTTAACAAGGCCTGCATCACCGCCTGGCCACCGTGACCATGTAGCTCAATCACATCTTCGCCGGTATACGAGTGTGGCGCCGGGAAAAACAACGCCAGACCCTGATCAATCATGTCGCCGTTTGCGTCGCAAAAAGTCGCCCGCGTCGCAACACGCGGAATCAGATCCTTTTTGGTCAACGTTTCCACCATCGCAGTCAGATTGCGCCCTGAGATACGCACCACCCCCACCCCACCACGCCCCGGCGGGGTGGCAATAGCGGCAATGGTGTCGGCAAGTTGGTTTTGAGATGACTGTTTCACGTGGAACAATTTATCAGGTTAACAAAGGATTCTTGATGATGGCGGGCAATTTTGTGGCTGGGCTGCCAGCGGTCGGCAATAAAAAAGCCGTCCGCGTTTGGACGCAGACGGCTTTTTTGGGACGCCGGTCGTTATCGTTTTGGTGTGGCTGGCTTTGCGGGTGCGGTTGAAAATGTCTTATTGATATACCACTGCTGCGCGATACCCAGAATATTTTGCATGGTCCAATACAGCACCAACCCCGACGGGAAGAAAAAGAACATGATCGAAAATACAATCGGCAGAATGGTCATGACCTTGGCTTGGATCGGGTCGGTCGGTTGTGGGTTGAGCTTGGTCTGCACAAACATCGATACACCCATGATCACCGGCAAAATGTACAGCGGGTCTGGGGTTGATAGATCGTGAATCCATAAAATCCAAGGCGTATTACGCAACTCGACCGCACCCAACAGCACCCAGTAAAGCGAGATAAAAAACGGGATTTGAATAATGATGGGCAAACATCCGCCCAGCGGGTTGACCTTCTCCGACTTGTAAAGCTCCATCATGGCCTGATTCAGCTTCAGCTTGTCGTCACCATACCGCGCCTTTAAGGCCTCCATCTTCGGCATCAGCGTTTTCATGTGCGCCATCGACTTGCCGGATTTCTGATTCAAGGGGAAAAATACCAGCTTGAGCAAAATGGTAAAGATGATGATGGTCCAACCCCAGTTACCCACCAGGTTGTTGATGAACGACAACACCACAAACATCGGATAGGCAAGCACCGTCAGAAAGCCGTAATCAATCACCAGCCCGAGTCCCGGCGCCAGATTGTTAAGGTTTTCCTGCTCCTGGGGGCCAACATAAAGCGGCATGGACAACGAGGCCGAACTATTGGCGCTCACCGCGGCAATTGGCAAAATGACGCCGGCTGAGAACAGCTTTTCGGTTACGCGCTTGGTGAAGAACTCCCTTCCGGTTGTGCCCTGCGGCAACCACGCAGACACAAAATAATGCTGCACCATTGCCAGCCAGCCATCACCCGACTCCTTCACGTGTTCGGCTTTATTCTTCTCAACGTCGGAAATCGCGACCTTTTGGAATTTTTTTACATCGGTGTAAATTGCCGGCCCGGTAAAAGTCGCCACACCCATAAACGGATTGTTGCCGGTGCTTTCGCCCTCAGGCGGGTTGGCGTCACGCAGGAACTGAAAATAAGCCTTGGCGGTAATGGCGGCGGCGCTTTCGTTTTTGATGTCGTAACGAACATCAATCACATAACTGCCAGGTTTAAACGTGTAAATCTTATTAACGGTTACCCCGGGCGTGTCTGAGTTCGCAAACACAATATCGAGTTTTTCACGATTGCCTAACTCGTGTTGTTGCCCCGGCTGACCGCCAATGAGGGTCCACTTGCTGGTATGGTTTGGCAATCCTGCGCCCAATAACCCGGTTTGAGCTATGAAGTAATGGCCCACCTTCTCTTGCATCAAGACAAACGGCTTGCTGTTGTCACCCCGCGCATGGTGTTTGCGCAATACCACCTGGCGAATATCACCACTAAGCGCATCCAGATCAACGTCCAACGTGTCCGTTCTCACCGCCACTCGTTGTGTTGCCGCAGCGGGCGCGTCACCTGCTGGCGCAGACACGACCGCACTTGGCGCGGGTGATGTGGGCATGGTTGCGGTGGGAACAGCATTCGCCCCGCCCGGCGCATCCGCGTTTACTTTATTGACAGACGCCGGCGCCGTTTGTGTGGCAACGGCTGTGGTTGGTAATGCGGCGGGTTGATTGTGTTTTTGCCACGCCTCCCACAACAGTAGGCTTGAGAAGGAAAAAACGATCAGCGCGATAATGCGTTGGGTATCCATGGGGCGAGATTTCGACCTAAAAAAATCGGTTAAGGAACGGGATCGTATCCGCCGTCGTGCCACGGATGACACCGAAACAAGCGACGGACGGTTAAATAACTGCCCTTGATGGCGCCGTGTTTTTTCAGCGCATCAACAGCGTAATGGGAACAAGTGGGGGCAAATCGACACTGAGTACCAAAATAAGGACTAAACACATATTGGTACACCCGCACCAACATCAACAAAAATCGCGCAGCTAAAGACATTAGACGGCCCGTTTCGTCACGATTAGCTTATTAAATAAACTATCCGCCAGCTGTCGCCAGGAGCGCTTCATTTGTTTCGCGGTGACCGCACCGGATTTGGGTGCGCTCGCAATGGTAAGCAACAAATCCTGCCCGCTGGCGCGAACCTTGTGCTGCCGAAACGACTCGCGCAAAACACGTTTAACACGATTCCGATCAACTGACCGTTTCAACAAGCGTTTTGGCACGGACAACGCGATTCGGGATTGTGATGGGTTTGACGATGATCCAATGTCAGATTCGCCAATTTCAACCACGACCGGGACGATTTTATCCAAGGTCCGGCTAAATAAAGCCGCACTGGCCGCACGAACGGTTTCACGTCGACCGCGCGCAAGCAAACCCTTCACCTCGTTGGAGGTGAGGCGCATGACACGAGGAAAGGCGTTGGTGCGAATGAATTAAACGGCGAGACGCGCGCGGCCTTTGGCGCGGCGAGCACGAATGACTTTGCGGCCGCCAACGCTTTTCATACGAACTAAAAAGCCGTGAGTTTTTTTGCGGCGGGCTACGGATGGTTGGTAGGTGCGTTTCATGATGTCACTCTGTTTCTACATGTTAAAAAGAATTTCTGGTGCGGATACATAACTGACAGGCTGGCCGTAAATTACGTCGACTCGGGATCAAGCTTGGGTGGGGTTTAGAGCCACTTTTGGAAACTGTCGCGGCATTTGTCGCAGCATTTAAACGCAACGACAAATTAATGATCGTCGTAAATTACTGGCCAACGTCACCTACCCATACACGAGGTGTTCTTGAAGAACCCGCAGAACCTCGCATTATCTTGTTTTTGTTAGGGTTTCGTCAAGTCGCATGGGGTTTTATATCACAATCCGTTGATGCTTTTTTTGTGCTTTTTTCTTTATTTTGCCTGTGGATAAGTCGCTTTCCTGGCGCGTTCGGCGTAAAATAACTACAGTCAAAAACGATGCGAGTGGTCCAAAAAGAGAATTGCTTGTGTCGTCGCCAATTCCATGGTTTTCCCTAAAATGGCAAACGAGCGCGTCGCAGTAACTTCGCTTGATTAGAGATGGTTTCGAACTCTTTCGTCTTGTTTTAAACCCCGCCCCACCTGCACTTTTGTCGTTAATCGTTGTTTTGCCCCATAACCATCGTCTCGAAACCATATTCCATGCATCCATTTTGGCAAGTTTGTGTTGATGATTTTCAGCGCGAACTTTCTCAACACCAGTTCAACACATGGATCAAGCCACTTCGTTTCGAACAGGAGGGCGACAGCTTAGTGTTGATTGCGCCCAACCGTTTTGTCCTGCAATGGGTTAAAGATCGGCTGCTTTCCCGTATTGAAAGCGCGGCGGAAAAATACTTTGCCCGCACCATCATGATTGAGTTAGCCATGGAGGATGGGGCGGATATTGATTCCACATCAAAATCACCCAATGAAAACACGGCAATAACCAATCACCAAGCCAGCAACGATGACTCACCCGTCAAAAAAAAGAATGGCAACAGTGCGAATGGTTTGCCGGCTCACCGCTTGAATCCGGGATTTACTTTTAGTAGTTTTGTTGGGGGAAAAGCCAACCAGCTGGCACGTGCCGCTGCTCAACAGGTTGCGATCAATCCCGGCCAAGCCTACAACCCTTTGTTTGTATACGGTTCAACCGGTTTGGGTAAAACCCACCTGGTTCAGGCGATTGGTAATCAATTGCTTGAACAAAATCCACGCGCAAACGTTCGATATATCCATGCCGAACAGTTCGTAACTGATGTGGTGCGCGCGTACCAACATAAAGCCTTTGATTCCTTTAAACGCTCCTACCACACGCTAGATTTGCTGTTAATTGACGACATCCAGTTTTTTGGCAATAAATCACGTACGCAAGAAGAGTTTTTTTACGCTTTTAATGCCCTGATTGAAGCGGGCAAACAAGTTGTCATTACCTCTGATCGTTTTCCAAAAGAAATTTCCGGGATTGACGATCGTTTAATTTCCCGTTTTGGTTGGGGATTAACGGTTTCGGTCGATCCACCTGAGTTGGAAATGCGTGTTGCCATCCTCATGAAAAAAGCCGAGTCAGAAGGAGTGACAATCGACGAGGATGTGGCCTTTTTTATTGCTAAACATATTCGATCAAATGTGCGCGAACTCGAAGGCGGTTTAAAACGGGTGTTGGCTTTTGCCCGTTTCAACAACATGCCGGTTTCAGTTTTATCCGCAAAAGAAGCCTTAAAAGACTTGTTGGCCGTCTTAAACCGGCAAATCTCGATTGATAATATCCAAAAGACGGTTGCCGACTATTACAAAATAAAAGTCGCGGAAATGTATTCAAAAAAGAGGGTCCGTTCACTTGCACGGCCAAGACAAATTGCCATGGCATTGGCGAAGGAGTTAACCCCTATGTCTTTACCTGAAATTGGCGAAGCATTTGGCGGTAGAGATCACACCACGGTTTTACATGCTTGTCGTAAAGTACAACAGTTGGTCGAGGCGGATCATATTGTGGCCAGAGATCATTCTTTATTGATGCAAATACTGCGCGGTTAGTTTACAAATATGTTCAATATTCAACATAATTCGTCGTGTAAAAAAGGGATGAATAGTCATGAATGATGTGGGGATAGTCTGTGGATACTTTTAGTGGTTTTGACTAAACCAAAATGTATCCACAACCCATGAAGTGGCTTAGACCTATTCATCCAAAGATATTTTCAGCAACTAATTAATTGATTATTAAAGTTAATACCGAGTTTTACCTAAAAACGTGTATCTCCTATTACTACTACTAGGTTTGTAATATGTTTACTATAAAAGCTAAGAACAGTACCTTGTTGGGTCCATTGCAATTTGTCACCGGCATTGTTGAACGTCGACATACCTTGCCGATTTTGTCGAATGTGTTGGTTGAGGTAGAAGAACACGCCATGCACTTTTTGGCGACCGATCTCGAAGTACAAATTCGTGCAACCGTTAAATTGGATGCCATACACAAACCCGGCAGCCTGACCGTGGGGGCAAAAAAACTTCAAGATATTTTGCGCGCCCTGCCGCCAGATGTGGATACGGCACTAGAAACCAAAGAGTCTCGGTTAACGGTAAAAGCCGGAAAAAGTCGCTTTGCGCTACAAACCTTGGCAGCAACCGATTTTCCAAAAATAGCCGAATCAAAAGATGCTGCAACAATAGTTTCCATTCCGCAGCGCGATTTTAAGCGCGTGTTGGGATTGGTGCAATTTGCAATGGCAGTGCAGGATATTCGGTATTACCTCAATGGCGTGCTGATTTCATGCGACGGCACCACGTTACGAGTTGTCGCAACCGATGGTCATCGCTTGTCGATGGCCTCGTATAAATTGGCAGAACCAATTGCAAAAATGGAAGCGATCTTACCGCGCAAGACCGTGTTGGAATTAATCAAATTACTCGATGAGAGTGATGATCCAATTCAAATGGCTTTGCACCCGAATCAAGTGAAGTTTACGTTTGCCGGGATCGAAATTGTGTCAAAAATAGTTGAGGGAAAATTTCCGGATTACACCAAGGTTATTCCAGCTGGTTATACCAATCATGTGCAATTGAATCGGGTCGAATTTCAAGGTGCCTTGCAACGGGCGTCAATCTTGTCAAACGATAAAATACGCGGCGTGCGTCTGGTGTTTAGCAAAGATTCTCTTTCGATTATTTGCTCAAACAACGAGCAGGAAGAAGCCGAAGAAAATCTGGCTATCAGTTATGAACTGGATGCAATGGATATTGCGTTCAACATCGCTTATTTGCTTGATGCCTTGGGACATATATCAACAGAAACGATTCAACTGTCGCTGGGTGAGGCCAATATGTCCAGCGCTTTGATCACCCAACCAGGAAGCGATGATTTTAAATATGTTGTGATGCCGATGAGGATCTAAACTCACATCATCAACCTTAGCCCGCCACAAGACACGACAGTAAAATTAAATCTCTTCGGGTGAATTTCCCGCCGCTTGCGGCGTCATGATCGTAGGGTGGGCAGGCTTCATCTGCCCACCGTTTCAGTGCTTACAAGCAATTCCCGCGTGGGCAGTTAAAGCCTGCCCACCCTTGTACAAGAGGATCATCTTGTCGATCAATACCTCGCGGCTTGCCGCGAGGTTGTTTATTTAGGAAGCAAATGGTACCGCCAAAAAAGTCCGACCCTGCAGCATACGATTCAGACTCAATCAAAATATTGAAGGGACTCGAAGCGGTACGTAAACGCCCCGGCATGTACATCGGTGACACGTCCGATGGTAGTGGTTTGCATCACATGGTATTTGAGGTTGTGGACAACGCGATTGACGAGGCGTTGGCCGGTCATTGCAACGACATCAAAATAATCATTCATACCGACAATTCCATTTCGGTGTCTGATAACGGTCGTGGTATTCCGACTGGGATCAAGGAAGACGACGAATTTAAACGCTCGGCCGCCGAAATCGTCATGACAGAACTTCATGCCGGTGGAAAATTTGATGCCAACTCGTACAAAGTGTCCGGAGGTTTACACGGTGTGGGCGTGTCGGTGGTCAACGCACTTTCCGAATGGTTAAAACTTCGTATTCGTCGCGACGGAAAATTGCATGAAATGGAGTTTCGTCACGGCGATCGCGTTAAACCGTTGGCGGTTGTTGGTAATACCGAACGTCGAGGCACCGAAGTCCATTTTCTTGCGGCCAAAGAAACGTTTACCCATATTGAGTTTCACTACGAAATTCTTGCTAAACGTTTGCGCGAATTATCATTTTTGAACAATGGTGTCAAAATTGAAATGATTGATCAACGCCACAACAAGAGCGAGAACTTTGCTTACGCAGGTGGTGTAAAAGGTTTTGTGGAATACATGAACCGAACAAAAACGGTTTTGCATCCAAAAATCTTTCATGCGATTGGTGAAAAAGATGGCATGACCATCGAAGTGTCGATGCAGTGGAATGACTCCTACGGTGAGTCTGTGCAATGTTTTACCAACAACATTCCACAGCGCGATGGCGGCACGCATTTAACCGGATTGCGCGCCGCGATGACACGTGTTCTCAATAAATATATTGAAGAAAATGAGTTTGCTAAAAAGGCAAAAGTAGAAACATCCGGCGACGACATGCGTGTAGGTTTGACTTGTGTGTTGTCGTTAAAAGTGCCCGAGCCAAAATTTTCCTCACAGACCAAAGATAAACTGGTTTCATCCGAAGTGCAGCCGGTGGTGTCAGAGGTGGTTGCGGCCAAGTTATCTGAGTTTTTGCTCGAAAACCCAGCAGACGCAAAAATTATTTGTTCAAAAATTGTCGAAGCCGCCCGCGCCCGTGATGCCGCTCGTAAAGCGCGTGAACTCACCCGTCGCAAAGGCGTGATGGATGGAGTTGGCTTGCCGGGCAAGTTGGCTGACTGCCAGGAAAAAGATCCGTCCCTGTGTGAAATTTATATTGTTGAGGGCGACTCTGCGGGCGGATCGGCCAAACAGGGGCGTGACCGAAAGTTCCTGGCGATCCTGCCGTTGCGCGGAAAAGTGCTCAACGTCGAAAAGGCGCGTCTCGACAAAGTGTTGGGGTCGGAACAAATTGCCACACTGATTACTGCATTGGGTGCCGGAATTGGCAAAGACGATTTTAATCACGATAAATTACGTTATCACCGCGTCATTATCATGACCGACGCGGACGTGGACGGCGCACATATTCGAACGTTATTGCTGACATTTTTCTACCGGCAAATGCCGCAGTTGGTTGAAAACGGCTATATCTATATTGCTCAGCCGCCTTTATTCAAAATTAAAAGCGGCAAAGAAGAGCGCTACGTTAAAGATGAGTTGGGCTTGAAACAGGCGCAACTTAAAAAAGCCATGAACGATGCATCGTTAAGTCCTGGTGCCGGTGGCACCGTGATCGAAGGGGCGGCGTTGGTCAAATTGGCGGATGACTATCTGGTTACCGACGCCATCATCGATCGTCTATCCCGCTCGTTTGATCCGGATGTGGTACGCGGCATGTTGACCTGCCCGCGCATTGAATTGAATAGCGCAGAGTCCGCGTCAAAAGCAGCGGTAAGATTGGCCAGCGCGATCAGTATTGGCACGCTGGAAGTCAAAGTTGAGCAAGATGATGTTCATGATGGTTATCGGCTGCGCTGTACCAAAACCTTGCACGGCAACAAACGCGACACCGTCATTGACACATCGTTTATTGAGACCGGGGATTACGAACAGATTGTACTCACCGCGCAGATGTTAAACGGTTTGATTCGTGATGGAGCGGAGGTCAAGCGCGGCGAAAAAACGATGGCCGTGAAGTCGTTTGGCGAGGCGTTGAAATGGTTGCTCGAGCAGGCCAAAGACAGCATGTCGATTCAGCGCTACAAAGGGTTGGGAGAAATGAACCCGGAACAGCTTTGGGAAACCACCATGGATCCAAAGGTGCGTATCCTGCATCGGGTGCAAATTGAAGACGCAATTGGTGCGGATGAAGTGTTCACCACGCTAATGGGTGATAACGTTGAGCCGCGCCGCGCCTTTATCGAAAAAAATGCATTGGTGGTACAAAACCTAGACGTGTAGTAACACTGTGCGCGCCCGCACATTATCCGACCGTCGGCAACGGGCAACGGGCTGCGGGTGTCGGGCTAGGCCAGCCGCGCGCGCGCGCGAACAATCGCCGCCTTTACTTGGGATGGTGCGGTGCCGCCGATATGATCACGTGCCGCCGCCGACCCTTCCGGCGTGAGTGCGGCATAAACATCGTCGTTGATCAATGCTGAAAAGGCGCGTAATTCGGCCAGAGAGAACTCTTCCAACCCTTTTCCAGCGTCAGCCGCAACACGCACCGCAGTGGCGACTGCTTCATGGGCGTCCCGAAACGCCACGCCCTTTTTGACCAGATAGTCGGCCAGATCGGTGGCAGTGGCAAAACCCTTCATCACCGCGCGCCGCATGTTTTCGGGTTTAACAATAATATTGGCCGCCAGATCCGCCATGATCGCGAGTGAATCACGCACCGTATCCACCGAATCAAACAGCGGTTCTTTGTCTTCCTGATTGTCTTTGTTGTAGGCGAGAGGCTGGCCCTTCATCAGCGTCAGCAATGCCACCAGATGGCCATTTACCCGCCCGGTCTTGCCACGAATCAGCTCCGGCACATCCGGATTTTACTTTTGCGGCATGATCGATGACGAATAACAAAACCGATCCGGTAAATCAATAAACGCGACACTTTGGCTCATCCAAATAATCAGCTCTTCTGAAAACCGCGACAGGTGCATCATCGTCACCGCGGCGGCGCTGACAAACTCAATGGCAAAATCGCGATCACTGACCGCGTCAATGGAGTTTTCACACACGCCGTCAAACCCCAATTCGCGCGCCACCATCGGGCGATCAATTGGATAACTGGTGCCGGCCAAGGCGGCCGCGCCGAGTGGCAAACGATTTAGCCGTCTATTGCAATCCAAAAATCGCGCCTCGTCACGCGCCAGCATTTCAACATAGGCCATCAAGTGATGGCCAAACGTGACCGGTTGTGCGACTTGTAAATGGGTAAAGCCGGGCATGATGGTGGCGTGGTGTTTTTCGGCCATTCCGATCAGCGCCAGCTGCAAGGCACGCGTCAGCGCAATAATGTTGTTGATTTCACCGCGCAGCCACAAGCGGATATCGGTGGCAATCTGATCATTGCGCGAGCGGCCGGTGTGCAGGCGTTTGCCGGCGTCGCCAACTAATTCAATTAATCGTGCTTCAATATTCATGTGCACGTCTTCACGCGCCACATCCCAGACAAAGGTTCCGGCCGCCATCTCGGCGCGTATCGCCGTCATGCCACGTTTGATATTGGCCAAATCCGTTTGATTGATCACACCCACTGCGCACAACATATTGGCGTGGGCAAGAGATCCCTGCATATCCACATCCGCTAGGCGTTTATCAAACGTCACCGAAGCGGTGAATCGCTTGACAAGCTCGGTCACAGGCTCGGAGAATCGGCCAGACCAGGCTTTACTGGCGGCCTGCGTATCGGCATGAGAGTTGTCAGGGTTATCTTGGTGTGCGGACATATAACGTAATATGGGTGGTGTAGTGAATTTGCGCTTAGAGACTATCCAATGAGTATAAACGAGCCGCTCCGCCCATCGAGTCAACCAAGCGCGCCGCCGTCGTTGCCATTACACGCCGCGCAGATTGGCTACAACGTCCGCCTACCGGACTTTTGTAATTTCGGTGTGATGCTTCGTCTGTTGGTGATTGTGAATGTGTTGGTATTGGGCGCGGCTTTGGCGCGCGCCAACATCGCTGTGGGCGCATCTGAATGGTTGCGAGAATTTTTGATGATTTCGATTGTGGCGCAGCCCTCCATTATTTTGTCCCTGGTGGCCACCTGCGCGACCAAACCCGTGTTTATGAAACTCAGCTATTGGCGCGGTATTTCAGCCATTTTTCTGCTGGAAGCCATGATTGGTGTGCTGTTTTGGTTTTTACACCGCGCGCTGACGCCGATTGTATCGGTTGTGGATAACGATCCATCAAACTCCATTGTGCAATTTGCCATCTTCTTTTTTGTCGCGACTGCTGTCGTTTTATTTTATTTTAATTTGCGGGCGCGCTCACTGGCGCCGGCATTGATCGAAGCGCGTTTACAGGCCTTACAGGCGCGGATTCGTCCACACTTTTTGTTTAACTCCATTAATGCCGTGCTGTCGCTGATTCGGGATGAACCCAAACGCGCCGAACGGATGCTCGAAGACATGGCCGAATTGTTTCGGGTGCTGATGGCGGACAACCGTCAACTCAAACCACTCGCCGATGAAGTCGAGCTGTGCCACCGTTACCTGGAGATCGAACAAATTCGGCTGGGTGATCGCCTAAAGGTAGTTTGGCAGATCAGCAATATGCCGGCCCACGCGCTGGTACCACCACTGATTTTGCAACCCTTGATCGAAAACGCGGTGTACCACGGCATCGAGCCCCAATCCGGCGACGGCACCCTGTCGATCGCGATTCGCAGCAGTGGTAAACAGATGCACGTGGTGCTGACCAATCCCTATCAAAGTGATTCCACCCACGTCTCGGGCAACCGTATGGCCATTGCCAATATCAAGGAGCGTTTGCAATTACACTTTGACGCCGAGGCGAATTTACATGCCGACATCAAGGGCGCGCAGTACATTGTCACCATCAATATGCCGATTACCACCGACACTCCAGCCAAATAATATGACCACTCCCGCCCATATCCTGATTGTTGATGACGAAGCACCGGCGCGCAAACGTCTTTTCAATTTACTCGACGATTGTCGTGAAATGTTTGCATTACAAATTGCCGATCAGGCGGCCAATGGTCGCGAGGCGATTGAAGCGGTCAACAAAGGCGGCATTGATATTGTGTTGTGTGACATTCGGATGCCGGTAATGGATGGCATTGAATTTGCCAGGCATCTGGCCACCATGGATTCGCCACCAAAATTAATTTTTACAACAGCGTTTGATCAATACGCGGTTAAGGCATTTGAATTAAACGCGGTGGATTATTTGCTCAAGCCAATCAAACAAGAGCGGTTGTTGGCAGCATTACAAAAAGCGCGTCCGGTATTGCCGCCAGCGGCCAATGCCATTGCCGATGCCACTCATTCAAAACGAAAACACATTTCGATTCACGAGCGCGGCAGGGTGATGCTGGTGCCGATTGAGGAAATTTTGTATATAAAGGCGGAATTAAAATATCTGACGGTGCGCACATTGGCGCGCGAGTATTTATTGGAAGAATCGCTGACCCGACTGGAAGAAGAATTCAACGCCATTTTTAGCCGAATTCACCGCAACGCCATTGTTGCCACCAAAGCCATTTCCGGCTTTGAGCGGGTGCCGACAATCGTTGCATCTGGTGCAGCCGATGCAGGCAGCCCCATCATCGTGCCGAGTGCCGAGGGTGTGCCCGACGATGTGGATGTGGCTGGCATGCACTGGGTATGCATTATCAAAGGCGTATCGGAAACCCTGCCGGTCTCGCGCCGCCAGCAACATTTGATCCGCGAGTTTTAACGATGGAAAGCAATCTTATTACCACCACGCTTTTGCCGATTGCGCTCGGTGTCATCATGCTCGGGCTGGGTTTATCGCTGACCGTCGCAGACTTCACACGGGTGGCGCGTTTTCCCAAGGCGGTCGTGATCGGGTTAACGATTCAGATGCTGGTGCTCACGGTGATTTGTTTTGGTCTGAGCATTTTGTTTCGTTTGCCACCGGAGTTGGCCGTCGGCATGATGCTGCTGGCGGCCGCGCCGGGCGGAGCCAGCGCCAATATCTATTCGCATCTCGCGCGTGGTGATGTTGCACTCAACATCACCCTGACCGCCATCAATTCCCTGCTGGCGTTGTTGACCTTGCCCGTGATCATCAGTTATTCGATGCAATATTTTTTGGGCGCGGATCAATATATTCCGCCCCCATTCAAAAAAATTATCGAGGTCGGATTAATTATTATTATTCCGGTGG
The DNA here is from genome assembly GCA_031427615.1 of Burkholderiales bacterium. Classification (GTDB taxonomy): domain Bacteria; phylum Pseudomonadota; class Gammaproteobacteria; order Burkholderiales; family Usitatibacteraceae; genus UKL13-2. Next base: position 624 of record JANPNU010000253.1, on the reverse strand, counting down.
CCATTGGCATGTTGTTGCGCAGCTGGTTTCCATCGGTGGCCGTAAAAATGGAAAAACCCATCCGGATTTTTTCCATCCTGCTGCTGTTATTTTTGGTGGTCGCCGCCGTGTTGCAACAGTGGCAAGTGTTGGCAAAAAATTTCGCCATTGTCGGCGCGGCGTGTCTGGCGTTTAACCTGATCTCCATGGCGGTGGGTTATGGTGTGCCGTTGGCCGTCAAGCTGTCGGAAAAACAAGCGATCGCCATTGCCATGGAGATCGGCATTCACAATGGCACGCTTGCCATCTTTATTGCCATCAATGTCCTGGGCAACGGTGCCATGGCCATCCCCGCGGCGATTTATTCGCTGATCATGTTTGTGACGGGTGGCCTGTTTGTGATGTGGGTAAATAGAGGGCGGCAAGTCGTTGTTGCGCCTGGCTAGTGAATGGTGCCCGTTTTTATTTTGATGTGACACACCGATCCTAATTAATCTCTTCGGGTGAATTCCCCGCCGCTTGCGGCGTCATGATCGTAGGGTGGGCAGGCTTCATCTGCCCACCGTTTCAGTGCTTACAAGCAATTCCCGCGTGGGCAGTTAAAGCCTGCCCACCCAACAAGATGATCATCTTGTCGATCAATAC